>NZ_JBYVMF010000049.1:13890-16450 GCF_058145095.1 Pseudomonas sp. MDV22-iso1 | reverse complement strand
GCCACCGTGGCGCATTGACGCCTCGGCTTGGGCGAGTCCATCCAATTACAGGGGAATGCTTCGTTTATAAAATAGCGGCATTACTGCGTTGCGCCTGCTTCAGGTAGGCGCTCAGTTCCCGGGCCGGCAGCGGCTTGCTGTAGAAATAGCCCTGACCCTCGTGACACCCCTCGGAAATGATGTAGGCCTCTTGCTCGGCGGTTTCCACGCCTTCGGCAATGACCTGCATGCCCAGGCTTTTGCCCAGCTGGATGATGGCCCGGACGATGGTTGCATCGTCGTCATCGTCCAACAGGTCCTGAACGAAGCTCTTGTCGATCTTGATCTTGTCCAGGGGCAGGCTTTTCAGATAGCTGAGTGAGGAGTAGCCGGTGCCGAAGTCATCAATCGCAATCAATGCACCGGAGCGACGCAGGCTCAGCAGGTGTTGGGCGGCGGTACTGATGTCTTCCATCAGGCCGGTTTCGGTAACTTCCAGTTCCAGACTGCGTGGCGGCAGGCGGTACATTTGCAGCAGGTTGTTGACCACTCGCGGCAGCTCGGCATGGTGCAACTGCACCGTTGACAGATTCACCGCCATGCGCAAATCGGCGAAACCCTGATCATGCCATTCGCGCAATTGCTTGCAGGCCTGATCCAGGACCCATTCGCCAATGGCAATGATGGTGCCGTTCTGCTCGGCCAACGGGATGAACAGGTCGGGCGGCACCAGCCCATGTTCGGGATGTTGCCAGCGAATCAGCGCCTCGACGCCCACCACACGGTTTTCCCGGTAGCTGATCTGTGGTTGGTAAACGAGGTAGAACTGGTCACGGGTCAGGGCGTCGCGCAGGTCTTTTTCCAGTTCGCGACGACGGCGCATCTCGGTGTCGACACTGGCGATGTAGAACTGATACCGATTGCGCGAGCGGGACTTGGCCAGCGTCATGGTCTGTTCGGCTTTTTGCAGCAACTTCTCGGTGCTGTCGCCGTCCTCGGGGAACAGGGTGATTCCGATGGTGGCGCGCAAACGAATTTCCTGGTGATCGAGGGCAAACGCCGCTTCCAGATCGTCGAGAATACTTTGGGCCAATTCAGCGGCTTCATAAGGCTGTTCGATGTCGGCCTGGACCAGGGCGAACTGATCGCCGCCAAGACGGGCGAGGGCGCCGAGTCGACCGCTATGGCCCCGCAGGCGATCCGCCAGGGCGAGCAACAGTTGGTCGCCGGTCTGGTAGCTGAATTGTTCGTTGATGCTTTTGAAGTCATCGAGCCCGACGCACAGCACTGCCACCCGTCGTTGCAGTTTGCCGGCATCGACCAGGATTTTGTCCAGTTGGTGCTGAAGTTGCTGGCGGTTGGGCAAGCCGGTGAGGAAGTCGTACTGGGACATGCGCAGCAAGCTGTTCTCAGCTTCATGGCGCAGGTGCGTATTGCGCTCGATGGACTCGAGCAACTGATTGGCGGTGTTGATCCAGATACCCAGTTCGTTTTTCTCGTGACCCTTTAGTTGCGGGATCTTGTGCGCGCTGGGGCGATCCGGGTTGATTTCAGTCAGGTGTTCGATGATTCGCGACAGGGGTTTGGTCAGCAGCCAGTGATAGACCAGGTACAGCACCAATCCCATGGCCAATGCGCGTAGCACGCCAGAGATAAAGATGATGACCGAGCTGACGATGAACCCCTGGCCATAGGTGGCGGTGTCGAGGGTGATGCTCAGGTCGCCGTAATATTCGCTGTACGGGCCGCGACCCACCAATTGTGTGGTGAAGGTGCGTTCTTTGCCGAGGATCAGGTCGGTCAGCCAGCGACTGTCGGACTGCTGCAAGTCACGGGACTTTTGCGCGAGCATGGCTTCGTTGGGATGGCCGATGGAAGCCTGGCGTACGGCGTCGTCCTGAAACAGCCCTTCGATTACCTGCATACCCATTTCGCGGTCCAGGCTGTAGACGGCCTGGGTCGAAGGGTCGCGAAACATGTCGAGAATGCGCTCGGCATCATTGGCTACGGCCTGGCGTGTTTTATAAGCATCGAACACGATCTGCGCGCAGCTCAAGACTACGCCGACGATCAATGCCGACAGGAGCACGACCCGGAGCAACTTCATCGACAAGCTGTTCTTGAGTTCCAGCTTCAAAAGGCTATTCCTTGTTCCGTGCGGGTAGCATCAAGTTGCCATGAGTATTGGCAATCCGGTGAGGTCAGTCAAAGGGACATTCATCCACAGGAGATTTTGCCTGCAGCTTGGCCGATTTTCGGTTGTCTGAGGTCTTTTCCTATTCGTACTGTGTCGGTAGTCGGGTCCCTGAACTTGAGGGGGGGCGAGAACTATTTTCCTTTGATTTGATGGTAGACGGGTGTGGCGTTGGGGCAAGGGGGCAGCGGCTGGATTCATTGTGCGAAATTGGCGGTGGACCTGCCTCTTGCGGATATGCCTCGATCCCTGTGGGAGCTAGCCTGCTGGCGATAGCGGCCTGACAGCCGACCAGTCTTTTGCGGATGACCCCGATCCCTGTGGGAGCTAGCCTGCTGGCGATGGCGGTCTGACAGCCGACCAGTCTTTTGCGGATGTACCTCGATC
>NZ_JBYVMF010000049.1:0-13790 GCF_058145095.1 Pseudomonas sp. MDV22-iso1 | reverse complement strand
CCTGTGGGAGCTAGCCTGCTGGCGATGGCGGCCTGACAGCCGACCTTTTTTTTGCGGATGTACCTCGATCCCTGTGGGAGCTAGCCTGCTGGCGATGGCGGCCTGACAGCCGACCTTTTTTTTGCAGGTGTACATATCCATTGCTGCGGTAACGGCTGCTTAGGGTTTCGCCCTTACGGCGAGGCACTTTTTTCAAACGCCAAAAAAGTACCCAAAAAGGCTCGCCCCGGCGTACGGCACCTCGCTAAAGCTCGGTGTTCCCTCGCTCCGGTGTCCATCTGGGGGCATCGCCTACGGTCTGCTTCGCGACGACCTCCTCTCGATGTGTGCGGCTTCGCCGCACGGCGCTACGCGCCTGACCCCCAGATGAACACCTCCACTCGGCCTCCCGAAGGGGCGGGCGGATCAAAATCAAAAGCTTGCAGGCGAGCTAACGCTCGGCCTTGAGTGGTGGAGGGCAAGGGCAAGGGCAAGGGCAGGGGCGGTGGGGATATGGTTTGGTGTGGGTGGGGTTTCGATGATGGGGCCGGGAAGCCGACCATTAGTGCCTGATAGACGTGCTTTTACTTTTTTGAACTCCATAAAAAAACCCGGCAAAAGCCGGGTTTTTTTGACTGGTGTCGATCTTAAGCGGTGAAGGTTTTGCCTTCGAACTGCTCAGCCACGAATTTCCAGTTGACCAGGTTCCAGAACGCTTCGACGTACTTCGGACGAACGTTGCGGTAGTCGATGTAGTAGGCGTGTTCCCAGACGTCGCAGGTCAGCAGCGGGGTGTCGCCGTTGGTCAGCGGGTTGCCGGCGCCGATGGTGCTGGCCAGGGCCAGGGAACCGTCAGCCTTTTTCACCAGCCAGCCCCAACCGGAACCGAAGGTGCCGATGGACGTTTTGCTGAACTCTTCCTTGAACTTGTCGAACGAACCGAACGCGGTGTTGATGGCTTCAGCCAGTGCGCCGGTTGGTTGGCCGCCGGCGTTTGGCGCCAGGCAGTTCCAGTAGAAGGTGTGGTTCCATACTTGAGCGGCGTTGTTGAAGATACCGCCCGAGGAAGATTTGACGATTTCTTCCAGGGTTTTGCCTTCGAACTCGGTGCCTGGCACCAGGTTGTTCAGGTTCACGACGTAGGTGTTGTGGTGCTTGTCGTGGTGGTATTCCAGAGTTTCCTTGGAAATGTGCGGCTGCAGGGCATCGTGTGCGTAGGGCAGCGGCGGCAATTCGAAAGCCATGATGATTCTCCTAATCAGGTCAGTTGCGGTGAGCGCAAGGCCGATCACGGGCGGCCAGACAAGCGCCGGGGAGTTTGTACTCTTTGCGGCGCATCGGATCGGATCATAGCACCGGGGGTGCGGCATAACCACGCAACAACTGTGTGGAATAGAGGTTCCAGAGCTGTTTGGAATATTCAGGCGCTGGTTATCAGTTGAAAGGCAACGGTGAACATCATCACTGCCACCAGCAGGTCGAGGATTCGCCAGGTACTCGGTCGGGCCAGCCACGGTGCGAGCCACGCAGCCCCCAGTGCCAGGGTGAAAAACCACAGCAACGAAGCACTCGCTGCACCCACCACATAAGCACCGGGCTCGGTCTGTTGCGCGCCGAGGGAGCCGATCAGCAGGACCGTATCCAGATAAACATGCGGGTTGAGCAGGGTCACGGCCAGCGCGCTGAGCATCACCGCACGAAGTGAGCGCACCGTCTGGTTTTCACCTTGTTGCAGGCTCTGTTTCGAGCAGGCTCGGCGCAGCGCGAGGCTGCCGTACCAAATCAGAAAAACTGCCCCACCCCAGCGAGCGACCGCCAGCAGCGTCGGGTTATGCGCGAGGACCGTCGCCAGGCCGAAGACCCCGGCCGCCACGAGCAATGCATCGCACACCACGCACAGTGCCGCCACCGGCAGGTGATGTTCACGTCGCAAGCTCTGCGCCAGTACAAAGGCGTTCTGCGTGCCAATCGCCATGATCAGCCCAGCGGCCACCAACAGGCCGTTTACATAGCTTTGCCACATGAAATATTACTCCGCGTTGGCTGCCAGATCCCGCAACACGCCCATGGCGCGCTCGGCATCGGCCTGGCCGACAAACAAATGGTCGTGGTAATAGCCGGCAATCACGTTGCAGCTGATCCCGGCCTTGCCCAAGGCAGTGGCGAAGGCGGCTGTCAGGCCGACCGCTTCCAGGGCCGAGTGCACGTTGAGGGTGATCCAGGCGGCGACGTAATCGAAGCTGAAACCTGCCCGTTCGGCGTGGGACTTTTCCAGAATGACCGTCAGGCCTTCCTGCTCGCGAAAGCTGCCGACAATCTCAAGTCCTGCTGGCAACTGACCGTCGCGCAGGGTGCAGAACACGTATTCGCCGGCGTTGAGTTGCGGGCTCATGCTGCGCAGCAGCGTTGCCAATGAAGTTTCGCCAGCCATGTGGAGTGTTCCTTGTTCAAGAGTTCTTGCTGGTCATTCTCGTCGTGAACGCTGTATAAGAAAAACCAATCATGCTGATCGCTCATTAGGAAAACTGATGTTCGACTATAAATTGCTTTCTGCCTTGGCCGCCGTGGTCGAGCAGGCCGGTTTCGAGCGCGCCGCTCAAGTGCTCGGTTTGTCGCAATCGGCGGTGTCGCAGCGCATCAAACTGCTGGAGGCGCGGGTCGGCCAACCCGTGCTGGTGCGGGTAACGCCGCCAGCGCCAACCGAGATTGGCCGGCGCTTGCTCAACCATGTGCAGCAGGTGCGCTTGCTTGAACGAGACTTGCAAACGCTGGTGCCGGCGCTGGATGAAGAAGGTCTGCCCGAGCGCCTGCGCATTGCGTTGAACGCCGACAGCCTGGCGACCTGGTGGGCTGAAGCGGTGGGCGAGTTTTGTGCGCAACAACATCTGCTGCTGGACCTGGTGGTCGAAGATCAAACGGTGGGTCTCAAGCGCATGCGTGCGGGCGAGGTGGCGGCGTGTGTCTGTGCCAGTGAGCGTCCCGTGGCAGGTGCGCGCAGCGTGCTCCTCGGCGCGATGCGCTACCGGGCGTTGGCCAGCCCGGCGTTCATTGCCCGGCATTTTCCCGAAGGCGTGCGCGCCGAATTGTTGTCCCGAACCCCGGCGCTGGTGTTTGGCCCGGACGATTTCCTGCAGCACCGCTACCTGGCTTCGCTGGGGGTCGATGGCGGATTCGAACACCATTTATGCCCATCCTCCGAAGGCTTCATTCGTTTGACCGAGGCCGGTCTTGGCTGGGGGCTGGTGCCTGAATTGCAGGTGCGCGAGCAACTGGAGCGTGGTGTTTTGGTGGAGTTGTTGCCAGATAAGCCCATCGATGTGCCGCTGTACTGGCATCATTGGCGCAATGGCGGTCAGTTGCTGGGGTTACTGACCGATCAATTGGTGCATTCATCCAAGCAATGGCTGGTGCCGTTGGACTGACGGGCAGCGTCAAGACACACGCATTACGCAAAACGAAACACATCGGAGCTCTACATGAAAATTCTGGTCACCGGCGCAAGCGGCTTCATTGGCGGACGCTTTGCGCGTTTTGCCCTGGAGCAAGGCCTGGACGTGCGGGTCAACGGTCGCCGGGCCGAAAGCGTCGAACACCTGGTGCGTCGTGGCGCCGAGTTCATCCAGGGCGACTTGAGTGACCCGGAACTGGCCCGCGATTTGTGCTCCGATGTCGAAGCCGTCGTTCACTGTGCCGGCGCAGTGGGCTTATGGGGGCGCTATCAGGACTTTCACCAAGGCAACGTCCAGGTCACTGAAAACGTGGTCGAAGCCTGCCTGAAACAACGGGTCCGGCGATTGGTGCATTTGTCTTCGCCGTCGATCTACTTCGATGGCCGCGATCATTTGGGATTGACCGAAGAGCAAGTCCCCAAGCGCTTCAAGCACCCCTACGCCGCCACTAAATACCTGGCGGAACAAAAGGTCTTCGGTGCCCAGGAGTTCGGCCTCGAAACCCTGGCCCTGCGCCCCCGATTCGTGACCGGTGCGGGTGACATGAGCATCTTCCCGCGCCTGCTGAAAATGCAGCGCAAAGGACGTTTGTCTATCGTGGGCAATGGCCTGAACAAGGTCGATTTCACCAGTGTGCAAAACCTCAACGAAGCCTTGCTCAGCAGTCTGCTGGCCAGTGGCTCGGCGTTGGGCAAGGCGTACAACATCAGCAACGGAACGCCGGTTCCGCTGTGGGATGTGGTCAATTACGTGATGCGCAAGATGGAAGTCCCACAGGTTACCCGCTACCGTTCCTTCGGTTTGGCCTACAGCGTGGCGGCACTTAATGAAGGCGTTTGCAAACTGTGGCCGGGCCGTCCCGAGCCGACCTTGTCGCGATTGGGTATGCAGGTGATGAACAAAAATTTCACTCTGGACATCAGCCGCGCCCGGCATTATCTGGATTACGACCCGAAAGTCAGTCTCTGGACGGCACTCGATGAATTCTGTGGCTGGTGGAAGGCCCAGGATCTTCACTGACAGACCCGTCACTGAACCGAGTTGGGGGTTCAGGGTCAATCGATGCGGCCGTGGGGGTTATACTGCGGCGCATCAAGCCATCACCGCGTTTCACAAAGGTTGACTCAATGTCCATGCGTAACGATGCCAACGACGACTTCGATGATGTACCGAGCCTGCGTGCCGACAGCCTCGATGACGATGATTTTGTACCCGCCGCTCGCCACTCGGTGCATTCGCGCCCGGCGCCTGTGGTCAAGGTCAAAAGCCCGAGCACCGGTCCGCTGTGGGCGTTGGTCGGTGCTTTGTTCTTTGCATTCGCCGGCCTTGCCTGGTGGAGCTTCCAGCAGATATCGCTGATGGAACAGCAGTTGGTGGCGACCCAGGAAAGTTTTGCGCGCATCAGTGAAGAAGCGGCGGGGCGCTTGCAGGATATCTCCGGCAAGGTGGTCGCCAGCCAGACCAATGTCTCCAGCGATAGCGAGGCGTTGAAGCTGCAGATCAAGCAGCTGGAAAGCAAACTTCAGGATCAGGGCAAACAGCAGCAAGGCGTGGTTGGTCAGGCCTCGGACCTGGACAAGCGCCTGGCCCAGATGACGGCGCAAACCGCCGAGCAGGATAAGCGTCTGGCCCAGGCCACCACGCTGGTTACCGAGCAACAAACCCTCAATACACAATTGCAGGCTCAGCTCAAAACGTTGAGCAGCGAATTGGCCGCGCTGAAGAGCGCACCGGCTGACACCAGCAAAATCGATGCGCAGCTCAAAAGCCTTGGTGCCGATATCGCGGCGCTGAAGAAGCAAGGCAACCCGAGTGCGGCGATCGAGCGCCTGGAACAGGACATGATTGTGCTCAAAAGCGAGCAGGACAATCGTCCGGCCGCGGCTTCGGGTGGCAACACGGCGGAATTCGATGCCTTCCGCAGTCAGGTCAGCCGCAATATCAACACGTTGCAGGCGCAGATCCAGACGCTGTCAAAGCAGCTCAACGCGCGGCCATAAAAATAGGGGTTTGAAGAAGGGCTCTTTGTGGCGAGCGAGCTTGTTGTGGCGAGCGAGCTTGCTCGCGCTCGACTGCGCAGCAGTCGCCAATCAATCACTGCGGTTTAGCTTAAGAGCCGGGGTGAATGATTTGGGGAGGCTTCGCCTCCCAGCGCGAGCAAGCTCGCTCGCCACGAAAAGCTCACTCGAGCAACACATCCTCGAGCCATCAAGCCCTCCATGTTTTCCTGAATACTCCTACATATCCCCATCCCGTCTACGCTCTTGAAACACCAATAGGAACGAGGGATGCGCAATGGGGGTTTTGCAAAGATTGGCGTTGCTGGGGGCTCTGCTGTTACTCGGCTTGAGCCAGGCACACGCTGCAGGCACAGAAAAAGACGACAGCAAGGCCGCCATCGCCTTGCTGGAAAAGGCCCTGGCCTACTACCACGATAATGGCGACAAGGCCTTCGCCGCGTTCAGCCGCCAGGGTGAGTTTGTCGACAAGGACCGTTATGTCTTTGTGGTCGACACCAAGGGCGTGATGCTCGCCAGCGGTGGTCCGTCTTCAGCGTTGATTGGTCGAGATGTGTCAGATGTCCTAGGCCCGGACTTGCAGAAAGCCTTCAAGGACGCCTTGAGAGTGCCTGAAGGCAATGGCATCCAGCAGGCCGAGTATCGCTGGCAGAACTGGACCGACGGCAAGGTCGAGCGCAAGCACGTCTACTACCAGAGGATCGGCCAGCGCATTCTCGCGGTGGGTTACTACCTGCCACGAGCGTCGGCGGAACAAGCCATGGCGTTGCTGAACAAAGCAGCAGGCGACCTGGCCAAGGACGAGAAGGGCACCTTGACCGCGATCAACTCCCTCAAGGGCGGTTACTTGCAGGATGACCTGTATGTCTTCGTGGTGGACCTGGACACCCAGCGCTATGTCGCCCACGGCACCAACCTGCGACTGATCAACACCGATTTCAGCAAGATTAAGGACCCCGACGGTAAACCGGTGGGCGAACCGATTTTGGCGCTGATCGCCAAGCAGGATTACGGTGAATATGAATATAAATGGAAGAACCCGGTGACCGGGAAGGTTGAGGCCAAGCATGCCTACCTGAAGAAGGTCGGGCATTTCCTGGTGGCTGTGGGGTATTACAGCCCTTGATGGTTTAAGGGCAAAGATCAAAAGATCGCAGCCTGCGGCAGCTCCTACATTGGAATGCGTTCCCCTGTAGGAGCTGCCGCAGGCTCGGGCCGCGTTCGGACGATCTTTTTGCTGTCA
This sequence comes from Pseudomonas sp. MDV22-iso1, assembly GCF_058145095.1. Taxonomy (NCBI): domain Bacteria; kingdom Pseudomonadati; phylum Pseudomonadota; class Gammaproteobacteria; order Pseudomonadales; family Pseudomonadaceae; genus Pseudomonas; species Pseudomonas sp. MDV22-iso1. Next base: position 7,101 of record NZ_JBYVMF010000049.1, on the reverse strand, counting down.
GCGAACCTTATCCTCACGCCCCCGCAACACGGCGTTCGGCATCGCAATCGCCGCCGCCAATCCCAGCAACGACACTGCCGCACTCACCAGCAGCAAATGCTTAAACGTCATCAGCAACTCTGCACGCAAGGCGTCCTGTGCCTCACCCGGCGCGGCGTTCAAGCCGTCGAGCAAGACATTCCCGGAGTGGCCTTCGGTGATCAGCGTAGAGCCGGCCAGGTGAGCGAAATTCGAATCCTGCAACAGGGCCAGCAGCAGCGCCGACATTAACGCCACACCCACCGCGCCGCCGAGGGAGCGAAACAGGTTGGTGGTGCTGGTGGCGACGCCGATGTCCCGTTGTTCCACCGAGTTCTGCGTTCCGACCAATGAGGTGGGGAACTGCATGCCACTGGCAATCCCGCTGAGCACCATGAACAGACTGCTCCACAGCATCGCCTGCGGAGGGCTCAGGGCCATGCCGACGATCGAGATCGGCATGAGCGCGGCGCCGCCCAGGATCATTGGCTTGTAGCGACCGGTCACCGAGGTCCGGCGTCCGGCGAAATAAGCACCCATCGGCAAACCGATTGCCAGCGGCAACAGGTGCAAGGCCGCGCTGTCTGCCCCCGCGCCGGTGACGCTCTGAAAGCGTAGCGGCATCAGTACGATCAACGAGATCGCCTGGAAACTGGTAAAGAAAATCGTGCACCAGCAGAGGATCGCGGTGCGGTTGGCAAACAGATGCATGGGCAGCAACGGCTCCCGCGCCCGGCGCTCGTGCCAGACGAACAGCGCCAATACCAGCGCCGCACAACCGAGCAGACCGGTCACTTCGCTGCTGCGCCACGCATAACCCTGGCCAACCTGGGTGATGCCCAGCAGCAATGCGGTCAAACCGATGATCATCAGCACGGTGCCGAGGTAATCGATGATCGGTTTGCGTTGTGGTACCGGTAACCCGACCAGCGTGCGATGGGCCACCAGCCACGCGATCAATCCCAGCGGCAAGTTGATCAGAAACACCCAGCGCCATGACAGGTACTCGGTCATGTAACCCCCCAGCACCGGCCCGGCCACGCTGGCCACGGCGTACATGCTGCTGAAGTAACCCTGGTAACGACCGCGTTCGCGAGGTGGCACGATGTCGCCGATGATCGCCTGGCTGACTGAGACCATCCCCCCCGCACCGATGCCCTGAAGAATCCGCGCCAGCACCAGTTGCTCCATGCTCTGGGCCATGCCGCAAAACAACGACGACAGCGTGAACAATCCCATGCCGAACAGCATCAACTTGCGCCGGCCGTACAGGTCGCCGAGTTTGCCGTAGATCGGCACGGCCACTGTCATCGCCACCATGTAGCCGGAAATCACCCAGGCCAGCAGCGAGACGTCCTTGAATTGCGCGGAGATGGCGGGCATCGAGACCGCCACGATGGTCTGATCCAGTGCGCTGAGGAAAATCGCCAGCATCAGGGCAATCAGCACGCTTTTAATGGCCGGCTTGGGCGTTTCCGGCTGCTTGAGATTGGTCACGGTAAAACCTGCGGGCAGTGAATGACCCGCAAGCCGCAAGACCCGCGGGGATGCTCGCAGTGTAAGTCGATAGCAAGCTATTCGATAGCCTCGTAGGGGAGGCCGACGTAATTTTCTGCAATGGTTTTGCGACCCGCCTCGGAGTCGACAAAGTACGCCAGCTCCGACTCGGTGATGCGCTGGCTGAACGCGTCCTGATCGTCAAACCGGTGCAGCATCGACGTCATCCACCAGGAAAAGCGCTCGGCTTTCCACACCCGGCGCAGACAGACCTCAGAGTATTTCTCGAGCAAGTCGAGGCGTCCTTCGCGATACACCTTCAACAGAATATTGAACAACGTACTCACGTCGCTGGCGGCCAGGTTCAGACCCTTGGCGCCGGTGGGCGGAACGATGTGCGCAGCATCGCCGACCAGAAACATCCGGCCGTACTGCATCGGTTCGACCACAAAGCTGCGCAGCGGGGCGATGCTTTTCTCGATCGACGGCCCCGTGATGAGGGCGTCCGCCAAAGCGGTCGGCAGACGGGATTTGAGCGTCTCCCAGAAACGCTCATCGGACCAGTTTTCAACCTTGTCGTCTGCCGGGACCTGGACGTAATAACGGGTGCGGGTGGCTGAACGCATGCTGCACAGGGCAAAACCTTGCTCATGGCGGGCGTAGACCAGTTCGTCGTGGACCGGAGGGGTGTCGGCGAGAATCCCCAGCCAGCCGAACGGATAAACCCGTTCGAAAATATTCAGGCAGGTGGCGGGAATCGATTGCCGCGCCACGCCGTGGAAACCGTCACAGCCGGCAATGTAGTCACAATCGAGCCGAAAGGTTTCGCCGTCCTTGTCGAACGTGATGTACGGCTCTTCGGTTTTCATCCCGTGCGGTTCTACGTTGCTCGCGCCATAGAGGGTCGTGGCGCCAGCGACCTGACGAGCGGCCATCAGGTCGCGCGTGACCTCGGTCTGGCCGTAGACCATCACCGTTTTACCCCCGGTCAGCGCCTGCAGATCGATGTGCACCTGACGCCCGTCGAGTGCCAGGTCGAACCCGGTATGAACGAGGCCTTCGGCGTCCATGCGCTGGCCCACGCCAGCCTGGCGCAGCAGCTCTACCATGCCTTGTTCAAGGACACCGGCACGGATTCGCCCGAGCACATAATCCGGGGTCTGGCGTTCGAGAATGAGGGTGTCGATACCGGCGTTATGCAGCAGCTGGCCGAGCAGCAATCCAGACGGACCGGCGCCGATAATGGCGACTTGGGTTTTCAGCGTTTTCATTGTTTTTATGGCTCGCAAGCTTCACGCGACCAGGGCCGGTGAATGATTTTTATGGATCGAGTGCTTGCATTTTTCACTTGCGAGTCGGTCAATTGAAGGGGAAAACTGAGCTGAAACCTGTACATTCTGCCAATCGGTGCGATTATCGCCCGCCACATCTCCGAGGCCTGATTGAAGTTATGAACAAGCCTGCCCTGCCTTCTATACCGGTGTTCAAGCTTTACGGAGAAAGCCTGGACTGGCCAACACCTGACTTGCTGCACTGTGAAACCATTTCCAGACGCAGCCGTGAACATCAGTGGGAGATCAAACCCCACCGCCACGCCGATTTATGCCAGTTGCTCTTCGTTTTCAAAGGTCAGGCAGAGCTTGAAATCGAAGGCAAACGCACAAAACTCACTGAACCGGCGATCCAGATCCTGCCGCCCTTATCGGTACACGGCTTCCGGTTTTCCGAAGACGTCGAAGGGTTTGTCGTGACGCTGGCCGCGCCGTTGCTCAGTCATCTGCAAGCACAGCTGGGCAATTCCCTCCAGGCGTTGACCCACGCCGACAGTTATCCGGCAGGCAAGGACAGCGATTACCTCAACAGCCTGTTTTCAGCATTGCAGGACGAATACACCGGCCATCAACCGGCGCGCGAAATGCTCATGCATTCGCTGGTCAGCGTGATCCTGGTATGGGCCAGCCGGCAGGCGTTGCAGCGGCGTTCCGCCAGCCAGCGTCCGCAGCGCGCGCGGGAATACCTCAACGGGTTTATCCAGCTGGTGGAAGAGACGTATCGCCAGCACGTCAAGGTTGAAGACCTGGCGCATCGGCTGGGAATTTCCGTGTCCCACCTCAACGGCACCTGCCGCGAGCTGGCGGGACAACCGGCCTTGCAGATCATGCACGAACGGCAACTGCTGGAGGCCAAGCGCCTGCTGACCTATACCAGCATGACCATCTATGAAATGTCCGATGTATTGGGGTTTTCCGATCCGACCAACTTCACGCGTCTGTTTCGGCGCAGGGTCGGGATCTCACCCAAGGCGTTTCGCGACCGTTTGAAGGCCGATCAGGACAGCGACACCTGACCCCTTTCGCTAGCGAAGGGCGTTGAGGGTCGCGTTGTGGGGAATGCAGCGCTCGAAATTACAACTCGCGTATTCGCGGGGCAGTTGCCGTAGCTGTTCGACCCGCCAGGCAGCGGTGCCATAAAGCGCCAGCGTCGCTGCGCAGGTGACGAAAATGGCGAGGTATCTTCTTGTTTTGATGTTCATGGCGTTGACCTCTGAACGAATACCCATGGGTATTACTTTCAGCATAGGCCAGTCGGGGTGGGATGCCAGTCAAACATCATGCGCATGTAGCCCGACATTCAGAACACTGATGAACCCGCTCCCACAGGTTGGATTTCCTACCGTTTCATGGATTACAGCCCTACAGCCCTAAATCCCACTCAGGCTCTTGCGGAAACCTCAGCACCAGAAAATCCAGCAGGCTGCGCAGCGTTGCCGGCATGTGTTTGCGTGAGGCATACACCGCGTAGATGTTCATCTGTCGCGGCTCGGCCTGGGGCAACAGGCGAATCAGCTCACCGCTGTGAATGTGCACACCGGCCTGATAAGTCGGCAGCATCGCGATTCCGGCGCCTGCCAGGGTGGCGCGCAGCAGTGTGCTGGCTTCGTTGGCGCTGATGTTGCCTTGCACGGGCACCGACACGGGCTCACCGTCCTGCTCGAAATGCCACAGGCTTTTGCCAAAATAGGAATGGGTCAGGCAATTGTGTTGGCTGAGGTCCTCGACTCGCTGGGGCGCGGGGTGCTCGCGCAGGTAGTCCGCAGAGGCGCAGATCACCGAGCGACAGACGGTGAGTCGTCGGGCAATCAAATTGGGGTCCAGGTCATTGCTGGTGCGAATGGCCAGGTCGATCCGCTCATCCACCAGGTTCACCGTGCGGTCGAGCATCTGCATGTCGATGCTGACGCCGGGGTAGCGCTTGACGTAGGCAGCCATCGCGTCCGCCAGTTGCGCCTGGCCGAATGAAGTACTGACACTGATGCGCAGCGAGCCGCGAGGGGCATCGTCCGGCTCGCTGACAGAGGCTTGCATGTCGCTGGACAGGTCGAGCAATTGCCGACAACGAGGCAGGACCTCGCTGCCGGCGGCGGTCAGGCTCAATTTGCGCGTGGTGCGGTGCATCAGGCGCGCGCCGACCCAATCCTCCAGCTCAGCCAGATAGCGCGACACCACTGGCCGCGACAGGTCCAGATGATCGGCGGCGGCGGACTGACTGCCAAGGTCGACCACCGTGACGAAAACACGCATTGCTTGAAGACGATCCATGATTTGCCCGATTTCAGAAACAAACTATGTATCAGCATCGCATTTTTTGTACTGAGTCAGGCAACTAAGCTCTGTTCCCTGCACGGCACCGGCCAAGCCAGGCCATCGACAACGGAGCAACACATGATCGGCTTCACTTCTCTCAAACGTATTTTGCTGGCAACGGCCGTGTTTGGCTTTGCTGCCCATGCGACAGCGGCTTCGACCCTGACCCTGGATGTCTACAACCCAGGCGACAAGGCCATTTTTCCAGTGACCTCGGTGCTGGTCAGTGGCGAGAAGGACGCGATCCTGGTGGATGCCCAGTTCGGCCAATCCCAGGCCAAGCAAGTGGTCGAGAAAATCCGCGCCAGCGGCAAACAACTCACCACGATTTACATCAGCCACGGTGACCCGGATTACTACTTCGGCCTCGACACCCTGACGGCTGCGTTCCCCAACGCCAAGGTACTCGCGTCGCAACCGACCGTGGATCACATCAAAAAAACCGTCGACGGCAAACTCGCGTACTGGGGGCCGAAAATGGGCGCCGACGCGCCGGCCAAAACCATTGTGCCGGGCGTTCTCGAGGGTGACAGCCTGATGCTTGAGGGGCAGAAGTTGCAGGTGCTGGGTCTGGATGGCAAACAACCGGATCGCAGTTTTGTGTGGATCCCGTCGATCAAGGCTGTGGTGGGTGGCGTGGTGGTTGCGCAAAACATTCACGTCTGGATGGCCGATACCCAAACTGCAGCGTCCCATGCCGATTGGTTGGCTACGCTGCACGCCATCGAAACCCTGAATCCGAAAACCATCGTGCCGGGCCATTACCTCGGTGAGAGCACTCGCTCACTCGCTGCAGTGCAATTCACTGCCGATTACATCAAGGCCTTCGATGAGGAAACCGCCAAGGCAAAAGATTCGACCGCACTGATCGCCGCGATGAAAAAGCGCTACCCGACACTGGGTGAAGAAAGCTCGCTGGAGCTGAGCGCGAAAGTCGCGAAGGGCGAGATGAAGTGGTGATGGGCTGTATCGCAGGTTTTAGCGAGTGCCCTTGAATCTGTAGGAGCGAGCTTGCTCGCGAAGGTGGTCCAGACACCGCGGGCATTCAGACACTTAGCGTTATCGTTAGCGACCATCGCGAGCAAGCTCGCTCCTACAGAAAGCACTATTGAGTCAGCTGAATGAACGCAAGCTACCCCAATCCACTGGAGAACGTCATGAGCAAAATCGCAATCATCGGAGCCACCGGTCGTGCGGGTAGCCAACTGCTGGAAGAAGCGCTGCGTCGTGGTCATAGCGTGACTGCCATCGCCCGCGACACTGCCAAGGTGGGTCAGCGTGAGGGTGTGATCAGTCGCAATGTCGATGTGCTGGATGCCAACGCATTGCAGGCCGCCGTGGCCGGCCATGACGTGGTGATCAGCGCCGCGCATTTCGCCACGATTCCGGCCAGTGCGGTCATCGGACCGGTGAAAAATGCCGGGGTCAAACGGCTGCTGGTGGTGGGTGGCGCCGGTTCACTGTTGCTGCCGGACGCAACCCGCGTGATCGACAGCAAGGGCTTTCCTGAGGCATACAAAGCCGAAGCAAGTGCCGGGGCGTTGTTTCTGGAAAACCTGCGTCAGGAAAAGGATCTGGACTGGACGTTTGTGTCGCCATCGGCGGAGTTTGTCGAAGGCGAGCGCACTGGAAAGTTTCGGATTGGCCAGGATGATTTGCTGGTAAGCAGTGAAGGTCGCAGCTGGATTACCTTTGCCGACTACGCGATCGCGATGCTCGATGAAGTGGAATCCCCGAAGCATTCACGCCAGCGGTTTACGGTCGGATACTAATCCAGGCGGATACACCAAAAATCCTGTAGCAGCTGGCGAAGCCTGCGTCCGGCTGCGCAGCAGTCGTAAATCCGGTAAACACGGTTCTCCTGTTACACCGCGGTGTATGGTTTTACGACTGCTGCGCAGCCGGACGCAGGCTTCGCCAGCTGCTATGTATGGACTCGCCC
>NZ_JBYVMF010000048.1:0-18613 GCF_058145095.1 Pseudomonas sp. MDV22-iso1 | reverse complement strand
CTCCTACAGTTTGATCCGGGTGGATCAGTGAGATATGGGTTGGCTGTAAGAGCGCCATCGCCGGCAAGCCAGCTCCAACAGTTTGGTTCGGGTACAGCCGAGAAATGATTGGCTGTCAGGCCGTTATCGCGACACCTCACCCGCCTCAAGAATCGCGCCCGACAACGCTTCCGGCTCCTTCACAAAAATACTGTACTTCGCCCCCTCCATCGCTTCAAAGGCAATCAACTTCTCCACCAACGCCCCATTCAACACCTTGCCCGCATTCAACAGCAGCATGCCGTTATCAGCATTCAGGTTGCGCGCCAGGATCATGCCCGCCGCCACCTCCCGAGTGGTCAGCACCTTGACCAAAGGATCAGCCAACGACACATCACTGAGATACGCCGCACACACCTGAATGAAATCCTCCACCATCTCAGGATCATAAAGCCGCCCGGCATAGCTGCGGATGTACACCAGCGCTTCATCGCTGTTCATCTGCCGCTCAAGAATCAGGCCTCGCTGCAACTCGATGAAATCCACCGCCAGTTTCAGCAGCCGCGAACCGAAAGGAATCGCCTCACCCTTGAGCCGGTCGGGAAAGCCGTTGCCGTCCCAGCGCTCCTGATGGTGAAGAATCAGCCGCGCCGCGTCCTTCATCGGATCAAGGGTCATCAACAGCGATTCACTCTGCTTCGGATAACCGCGATAACGCTCGCGATCGTTGTGATGCAGCAGGTCCGCCGGGGCGGTCATCATGCTGTCGGTCCAGCTCAGCTTGCCAATGTTGTAGAGCGCCGCCGCCATGGTCAGGTCGCGACTGCTGCCTTCGTCCAGTCCATGCCGTTTGCAGTAGACCCGCACCAACTCGATGATCTGCCGATTGGTCTGCTTGGCCGGCGGCAACCGCAGGTTGGCCAGCAGCGAAAACACCTCGGTGCCCGTGACGTAGCTGTGTTTGAGTTCCTCGTACGCCAGGTCAAGCATGTCAGCGGTCTGCTGCAGCTCGGCAGTGCGGGAGGCGACGTGTTTTTCCAGGGTGGCGTTGAGCTGCTTCAATTGCTCGTTCTGATCACGCGTTTCCTGCACCAGGCGCACCCGTTCACGCTCGGAATGTTGATACGCGAGGGATTGGCGCAACGTCAGGAGCAGTTCCTCATCGTGCCAGGGTTTGCTGATGTAACGATGAATCTGTCCTTCATTGATGGCTTTGATAATGGCCGACGGATCTGCATAGCCGGTGAGCATGATGCGGATGGTGTGGGGGTAATGCAGATGGACGTAAGCCAACAAGGTGGCGCCATCCATGTTGGGCATGCGCGCATCGCTCATCACCAGATCGATGGGCTGTTGCGCCAAGATTTCCAGGGCCTGGGCACCGCTGGTGGCCAGCAGCACGTTGTAAGGTTGGCTACGTAACAGGCGTCGCAGGCTGTTGAGAATCGACTCCTCATCATCAACCAGCAACACGGTGGGTTTGTAGGTCAAAGGCGTGGGGAGTTGCTCTTCCATGGCGTACCTCGTGTGAAACAACCATTGCGCTGTGTCAGGCCCCGAATCAACATCCCCTATTGTCGGAGCCTGACCTACAGGCTAGATGATTTTCAGCCTGCTCCGCAAAATGATTCCATCCAACTAAAGCGAAGTCCCCCGCAGAGGACTATGCTCAGATGACTCGGATCCATATCTGTACGTTCGGCAGGTGGTCAGGGAAAGGATGCCCGTCCTATGAACACAACCCATCAACTCACTCACAGTGGCCGCGCATGGCGATGAATACGCTGCTCGCGCGCACTAACCGACGGATTCTTATCGTCGACGATACTGTCTCGATCCATGCAGACTTCGTCAAAATCCTCAGCCCTCCCACGTTCAATGATGACCGCCTGATCAGTTCCGAAAATGCCCTGTTCGGTACACCGGCGGCGATGTCACTGCAAAGTTTCGTACTCGATTCGGCGTTCCAGGGCCTCGAGGCACTGGACAAGGTCGAGACGGCGCTGGCCAACGATCTGCCCTACGCGATGGCCTTCATCGACATGCGCATGCCCCCTGGCTGGGATGGGCTGGAGACCATCGAACGGCTGTGGCAAGTCGATCCCAAGCTGCAAGTGGCGCTCTGCACCGCCTATTCCGACTACTCCTGGGAAGACATCGACGAGCGTCTGGACCTGGGTGACCGCCTGCTGATTCTGAAAAAACCCTTCGATGCCATCGAAATCCGCCAGATCGCCAGCGCGCTGACCGCCAAGTGGCAGATGACCGAAGACGCGGCGCTGAAGATGTCGCTGTTGGAGCAAGCCGTCGAAGAGCGTACCCGGGAGCTGTCCGATGCCAACATCATTGTGCAGAACAGCCCGACCATCCTGTACCGGCTGCGCGGTGAGCCATCGTTCCCACTGATGTACATCTCCCACAACATCACCAAGTACGGGCACGTCGCGGCGAACCTCGTGGCGTCGGCCAACTGGGCCCGGGAACTGATTCATCCCGACGATCAATCGAAGGTCGACACCGCCATGGCCCGGGTGCTGGATCGTCATGCGGCAGGCGCGTCCATCGAGTTCAGGATGCGTACGGCCAATGACGCCTGGCGTTGGGTCGAAAACCGTTACATCCCGGTGCGCGACGATGACGGCCGTTTGCTGGAGGTCGAAGGCATCATCATCGACATCACCGAACGCAAACTGGCGGAAGAGAAAATCGCCCTGCTGGCGCGCACCGACGGCCTGACCGGACTGGCCAACCGCGCCACATTGATCGAGCGGCTGCACCAGGCGTTCGCGGCCGCGCGAAGGGGCGCGACAGCGTTTGCCATGTTTTACCTGGATCTGGATCACTTCAAGCGCATCAACGATTCTCTGGGGCACCCGGTCGGCGACTTGTTGCTGAAAGAAGTTGCCGACCGGATCCGGGCCTGCGTGCGTGAAAACGATGTGGTCGCCCGCCTCGGCGGAGACGAGTTCGCCATCCTGCAACTGGAGGTCAGTGACCCGACCCACGCCGCGGCCCTTGCCGCCAAGGTCCGCGATGCGCTGGTGCTGCCTTACGCCCTGGCCGGCAACGACGTGCGGGTGTCTGTGAGTATCGGCATCAGCCTCTACAGCCCCTTATGCACCAGCGCCGACTCCCTGCTGACCCAGGCCGACATGGCGCTGTATCGCTCCAAGGAAAAAGGCCGCAACCAGTACCATTTCCACTCCGAGGAGATCAATCGGGAGGTGGTCGAGCGCATGACCATCGCCACCGACCTGAGAGAAGCCATAGACCGCCAGGAACTTGAACTGCATTACTGGCCGGAAGTGGACCTGAGCAGCGGCAAGATCCTCGGCATGGAAGCGCAGGTCAGCTGGAACCACCCCGAGCGCGGGTTGCTGGAAGCCTCGACGTTTCTGCCCGCGGCGGAAAAAACCGGCACCATCGTTGCCCTCGGTCACTGGGTGCTGGATCGCGCCTGCCAGCAAATGCGCCAATGGCGCGACCAGGGCATGGCGCCGCCGGTCATTGCAATCAAGTTGTCCCTGGCGCAACTCAAGAGTGGTCCGGAGCTGATCTATGACGTGCTGCGCACCACCGCACGCTGGGAACTCTGTCCGTGGGACCTGCGCTTTGACGTCACCGAAGCCACCCTGGCCCAGACCAAATGGACCCACAACGATGTGCTGCCGCGTCTGCGCGAGCTCGGGGTAAAGATTGCCATCGATGACTTCGGCACGGAGTACTCCTCGTTCGATTACCTCAAGACCTATCAGGTCAATCACCTGAAGCTCACGCAAACCTTCATCGACACCGCCGTCCGCGACCCGGCCAGTGCCAACACGTTGCGCGCCATCATCAACTTCGCCCGGGAGGTCGGGATCGGCATCATTGCCGAGGGCGTCGAGACCCAGGAGCAACGCAGCTCGTTGATGGCGACGGGTTCACCGATGAATGCCCAGGGTTATTACTTCAGTAAAGCCGTCACCAGTCAGCAGGCCGCCGAGCTGCTGAAGGCCGGCAGTATCGTGCCACCGAGCCACGACATCGGACCGATTCTGGACAACCCGCAACGCTCCACGGAGGACAAGGGATGAAAACGCCTTTCGTGCGAACCAACCGGCGCATTCTGATCATCGACGACACGCCCTCGATTCATGAGGACTTTCGCAAGATCCTGGGTGCCCCGGTCGACGACGAACAAGCGCTGGCGGGCACGGAAGAAGCCTTGTTCGGCACGCTGCCCCTTGATCGCCTGACGTTCCAGCTCGACTCGGCCTATCAGGGCCAGGAAGCGCTTCATCGGGTCCAATGCGCACTGGATGAAGGCCGGCCGTATGCCATGGCGTTCATCGACATGCGCATGCCGCCGGGCTGGGATGGGCTGGAAACCATCGAACAGTTGTGGAAAGCCGACCCGCACCTGCAAATTGCGCTGTGCACCGCTTACTCCGACTACACCTGGGAAGACATGGCCGAGCGTCTGGAATTCGGCGACCAGTTGCTGGTGCTTAAGAAGCCCTTCGACAGCCTGGAAATCCGTCAGATGGCCAGTGCCATGACCTGGAAATGGCAGATGACCCAGGATGCGGCAATGAAGGTCCTGAGCCTGGAACAAACCATCGAGGCCCGGGTCCACGAACTGCTGAAAGTGTCGCACTTGTTGCAGTACGACGTGCTCACTGAACTGCCCAACAGCACCTTGCTGGGAGATCGACTGAACCAGTCACTTGCCCTGTCCCGGCGCCATGACAAACAACTGGCGGTGATGTTTCTTGGGCTTGACCGCTTCAAGCGCATCAACAACGCCCTGGGCCATCCCGCCGGTGACGAGATGCTCAAACAGGTCGGCCGCAATCTGGTGGCGACGGTGCGTGAGTCCGACTCGGTGTTTCGCTACGGCTCGGACGAATTCGTGGTGATCCTTGCCGATATCCGTCACCCCCAGCAGACCAAGGGCATCGCCGAAAAACTGTTGAAGGCGATTCGCGCGCCGCAACACATCGCCGGCCACGACCTGAGCGTGACCGCCAGTGTGGGCATCAGCATTTACCCCGACGATGGCTTCGACGCCATCTCGCTGATCAAGAAAGCCGAAACCGCGATGCGCAACGTCAAGGAAAGCGGCCCGAACGATTTCCGCTTTTTCATCGACGAAATGAACCAGCGCGCCCGGGATCAGCAAAGCATCGAGACCGGTATTCGCCTGGCTCTGGAACGCAATGAATTCGTCCTGCATTACCAACCCAAACTCGACCTTGCCAGCGGCCAGGTGGTGGGCGCCGAGGCGTTGATTCGCTGGCAGAAACCCGGAAACGGATTGGTCTACCCCTCAGCGTTCATCGGGGTCGCCGAAGACAGCGGCCTGATTGTCCAGTTGAGCAAATGGGTGCTGGCCGAAGCCTGCCGGCAAACCTGTGCTTGGCGGGACGCAGGGCTGCCGACGCTCTGCATGTCGGTCAATATCTCGGCCATCGATTTCCGTCAGCGGGACTTTGTCGAGGGCATCGAACAGATCCTCGCGCAGACGGGCATGGACCCCGCCTCGCTGGAACTGGAAATCACCGAAGGCGTCCTCATGCAGAACATCGAGGCCACCGTCACGTCCCTGAACCGGATCAAGGCATTGGGGGTGCGGCTGGCCATCGATGACTTCGGCACGGGTTATTCCAGCCTGAGTTATCTGCGGCGCTTTCCCATCGACGTGCTGAAAATCGATCAGTCGTTCATTCGCGGCTTGAGCTGTGACAGCAATGACGCTGCCCTGGTCAGCGCCATCATCAGCCTTGGGCGCAGTCTGAAACTGATCATCATTGCCGAAGGCGTGGAAACCCTCGAACAGCTGGATTTCCTCAAGTCCCACCATTGTGAAGAAGGTCAGGGCTATTACTTCAGCAAAGCTGTAACGCCTGAGGCGTTCGTCCAGTATCTGGAATCGGTGAAGCCCTCTTCATCTGTCACTCCGTGAACAAGGCTCAACGACACTCAGGCCATCCGCCAAGGAACCAACCGATGTCGCCCGCCTTTCGGCACCTGCTGCTTTTACCGCTGTTCGGACTTTGCCTGTGCGTGAGCGCCGCGCCACTGGATGAGCCGCTCAAACCCTTGCCAGCCATTCCCAAGCAGAATCCGCTGCGGGTCGAACTGGGTCGTCAGTTGTTCAACGAACCGCGTTTGTCGGTCAACGGCTCGTTGTCCTGCTCAAGCTGCCATCAACTGGAGACCGGTGGCGCCGATAACAAAGCCTTCTCCATCGGTTTCACCGGGCTTGCGGTGGGCGTCAACACCCCCAGCGTGTTCAACGCGAGCCTGAACTTTCGGCAGTTCTGGAACGGTCGCGCCGACACGTTGGAAACCCAGGTTCATGAGGTTGTGCAAAGCCCCAGCGAAATGGGCAGCAACTGGGAACACGTGGTGCAAACGCTGTCTGCCGATCCGGCTTACCGGGCCTTATTCGCCAACGCATACCCGGACGGCGTGAACATGACCAATGTGCAAAACGCCCTGGCCAGCTACGAACGCACGCTGATCAGTGCCAACTCGCGCTTCGACCAATACCTGCAAGGCAATACCGACATTCTCACCACGGATGAAAAGTACGGCTACCAACGCTTCAAAGAGTACGGCTGCATCGCTTGCCACCAAGGGGTGAACATCGGCGGCAACATGTTCCAGAAGTTCGGTGTGATGGGCGATTACTTCCAGGCGCGGGGAAAACCTGTCGAGTCAGACCTGGGCCGTTATCTGGTGACCAAGGACGATGAGGACCGCAACGTGTTCAAAGTACCGAGCTTGCGCAATGTTGCGGTCACCGCACCGTACTTTCATGACGGCTCCGCCAGGACTCTCGAAGAGGCGGTGGATGTGATGTTCAAGTACCAACTCGGTCGCATTCCTTCTGCGGAGGACAAAACCCTGATCGTCAAATTCCTCAAGACCCTGACCGGCGAATGGGGAGGTAAACCCCTATGAGACTGTCTCAACGCCGCAACCTGGCGCTGCTCGGCATCGTCGCCCTGATGCTGGCCTCGACGCTGCTATTCCTGTACCTCAAATCCAATTCGAACCAGGCGATGATCTATGCCGAATCAAGGGATCTGGTCGGCCGGATCAAACAACTGAACGCACAATGGGAAACCGAAATCCTCAAGGCCAGGATCGCCACCAATCACAACTACGATCCACTGGTCACACCACTAACCGAGATGACCCAGCTGTGGCAACAGTTCCAGGCGATGGAGTCCGGCCACGGGCGCAATGACTCGGCCACCTGGCGTGACAGCCATGACGCCTTCCTCAATGATCTGCAGGAAAAGACCCGGCTGGTGGAGCAGTTCAAGTCGCACAATGCCGTGCTGCGCAACTCGCTGGCGTTCCTGTCCGTCGCCGAGGACGACATTCAGGAACAGCTCGCGCAACTGATGGACGGGGACAAACTGCAGCTGCAAAACATCGCCACCGACACCTACGATTTGCTGTTGAGCAGCCTGGAATTCGCCCAGGTCACCTCCGACGACAAGGCGGCTGACATTCTGCTGGGGCTGAACAAACTGCAGGTGAACAAACAACGTTTGCCTGAACAGTTCCACGGTCCGATCGATATCCTCAGCAAGCACGTTTCACTGATCCTGCAGGAACAACCGGTGGTCAACCGGTTGCTGGAAAACATCGAAGCCGTGCCCGTGGCCAAACGCCTGGACGACATCACCAGCCTGCTGAATACGGATCAGCAGCGCTCCGATGCGGTCGACCAGCGCTACCACTTTTACATGCTGGTTTTTTCAGTCCTGCTGGTGTTGTTGCTGGTCTACCTGGCGATTCATTTGATGCGCAGTTTCACGATCATCAATCGTGTCAACAAAGCCCTGCAATCGGCCAACGACGATCTCGAACGGCGGGTAGAAGAGCGCACCCGCGAACTCAGGGACACCCAAAGCGAGCTGCTCGACACCGCACGCCAGGCCGGCATGGCCGAGATCGCCACCAACGTGCTGCACAACGTCGGCAACGTTCTCAACAGCGTGAACATCTCGGCCGACCTGGTCACCCGCAAACTGCGCGGCAGCAAAGCCCTGGGCCTGGGCAAAGCCATGCAGCTGATCAACGAGCACCCGGGGGATCTCGGCACGTTTCTGACCCAGGACGAGAAAGGCAAATTGCTGCCCGGTTACCTGAATCAACTGGTGGAGGCCATTGCCCTGGAACAGCAAGGCATGACCGAGGAACTCGCGCAGCTGAGCAAGAGTGTCGACCACATCAAGGACATCGTCGCGACCCAGCAATCCTACGCGGGCGCCAACAGCCTGATGGAACCGCTGCACATCAGCGAACTGCTCGAAGACGCCTTGCGCATGAACTCCGGCGCCCTGACCCGGCATCACGTCACCGTGATCAAGGACTACAGCGAGGTGCCGCAGATAATGGGCGACAAACACCGGCTGCTGCTGATCCTGATCAACCTGATCAGCAACGCCAAATACGCCATGTCCGACCTCGGCAACCGTCCGCGGCAAATGACCCTCGGGGTAAAAATCGTCGACGACACGACCCTGCAAGTCAGCGTCAAGGACGACGGCGAAGGCATCGCCGAGGAGAACATGACGCGCATCTTCGCCCACGGTTTTACCACCCGCAAAGAAGGCCACGGGTTTGGCCTGCACAGCTGCGCCCTGGCCGCCATCGAGATGAACGGCCACCTCACCGCCCACAGCGACGGCCCAGGCAAAGGTGCACTGTTCACGTTGCAGATCCCGTTGAAATCCGTCACGGAGGACGCATGAGCGAGCGCTCGAACCGCCGCGTTTTGCTGATCGATGACACCCCGTCGATCCACGTGGACTTTCGCAAGATTCTCGCCCCGGAACCGGTGCAGACCGCGGAACTGGACCAGATGGAATCGGCGCTGTTCGGCAGTGAAGTGAAAGCCCCCAGCGCCCTGTTCGAGCTGGACTCGGCATACGGCGGACAAGAGGGGCTGGGTAAACTCAAATGGGCATTACAGGAAAACCGCCCCTACGCCCTGGCCTTCGTCGATATGCGCATGCCGGAAGGTTGGGACGGCGCGAAAACCATTGAACACCTGTGGCAGGAAGACCCGCGCCTGCAAGTGGTGGTGTGTACCGCCTACTCCGATTATTCCTGGGACGAACTGCTGGACCGTCTGCAGGCCCATGACCGTCTGCTGATTCTGAAAAAGCCGTTCGACAACATCGAAGTGCAGCAGATGGCCAACACCCTGCTGACCAAGTGGGACATGACCGAACGGGCGTCCTTGCAGATGAACCATCTGGAGCAACTGGTGCAGCAGGAGATCGACGAGCGCAAACAGCTTGAGTCGCAACTGGTGCAATCGGAAAAACTCGCCTCCCTGGGACAACTCGCGGCCGGTGTCGCCCATGAAATCAACAACCCCATCGGCTTCATTTCTTCCAACCTTGGCACCCTGGATGGCTACTTCAAGCAACTTCAGGAAATGCTCGACGCCTACCGGGACGCGGAAGAGGCCATCGGCTCCAGCGAACGCGTAGAGCGATTGCAGCAACTGCGCGAACAGGTCGAGCTGGAGTTTCTGCGCGAGGACATTCCGCTGCTGATCAAGGAGTCCAAGGACGGCATCAACCGGGTCGGACAGATCGTCAAGGACTTGAAGGATTTCTCCCGCGTGGACGCCAGCGAGGAATGGCAGTGGGTCAATTTGCAGCAAGGTATCGAATCAACGCTGAACATCGTGGCCAACGAACTCAAGTACAAGGCGGATGTGCTCAAGGCGTATCAGGTACTGCCGGATATCGAATGCCTGCCGTCGCAAATCAATCAGGTGATCATGAACCTGATCGTCAACGCGTCTCAGGCCATCGGCCCGGAACGCGGCACCCTCACCCTGCGTACCGGGCAGGCCGATGAAAGGGTCTGGATAGAAGTCGAAGACACCGGCGCGGGCATTGCGCCGAAAAACCTGCAAAAAATCTTTGACCCGTTTTTCACCACCAAACCGGTCGGCCAAGGGACGGGGCTGGGGCTATCGCTGTCCTACGGCATCGTGAAAAAACACCGGGGGGAGATTTCAGTGCGCAGCGAGGTTGGGGTGGGGACGACGTTTCGCGTTGAATTGCCGATACGGCAGACAAAACCGGCAAGTTGAACATTTTTAAGAGCAAAGCCTGCTCGCGATAGTTGCCGGGATCTTGTGCCCGGCAGAGATTTCTGTAGGAGTGAGCCTGCTCGCGATAGCGATGGCACATTCAGCATCCTGGTTGCCTGACACGACCCCATCGCGAGCAGGCTCACTCCTACATTTTGATCTGCGGTGGACACTGGATCTGCGTCCAACAAAATCCCCTGTAGGAGTGAGCCTGCTCGCGATGGCGATGGCACATTCAGCATCCCTATTCTCTGTCACGCCCCCTCTAACTCATCCAGCCCTTACAATTCCTTCACAATCTTGCACGCCATGCTGGGGATAAAATCCCGGCTTGAAGTGTTTTCAGTTTTTTGTCAGGCGCAGAATGCCTGGCAACTTCTGCAACAATGCGCAGACCTGTGGCAAAGGAACATGCTTCCCGCCCACGGAATGCTGTTCAAGCCGTACCGAATAACTGTTGAGTCCGAACCCAAGGAAACCGTATGAGCCTGTCCCTCCTGAGCCGCTACGCCTTCTTTGCCGCTTGCGTAGTGTTCACCCTCGCCAGCCTGCCCTTCCTCGAACATGACTGGCTCTGGCCCTTCACTGCCGTCACCGCCGTCCTCAGCCTGATCGGCCTGTTCGACCTGCTGCAAAGCCCTCACGCCGTGCGTCGCAACTATCCGATCCTGGGCAATATCCGCTACCTGGTCGAAGGCATCCGCCCGGAAATTCGTCAGTACCTGCTTGAATCCGACAGCGATGCCCTGCCCTTCTCCCGCGCTCAGCGCTCGCTGGTTTACTCGCGTGCCAAGAATGAAAGCGCCGACAAACCCTTCGGCACGTTGATCGACGTGTATCAATCGGGTTTCGAATTCATCGGCCATTCCATGCGTCCGGCGCCCTTGAGCGACCCGAGCGGATTTCGCGTGATCGTCGGTGGCCCGCAATGCACTCAACCCTACTCGGCCTCGGTGTTCAACATCTCGGCGATGAGCTTCGGTTCCCTCAGTGCCAACGCGATTCGCGCGCTGAACCAGGGCGCCAAACTCGGCAACTTCGCCCACGACACCGGCGAAGGCAGCATCAGCGCCTATCACCGGGAACACGGCGGCGACCTGACCTGGGAACTGGGCAGCGGCTACTTCGGCTGTCGTACTGCGGACGGTCGTTTCGACCCGGAACGCTTCGCCGCGCAGGCACAGACACCGCAAGTGCGAATGATCGAAATCAAGATGAGCCAAGGCGCAAAACCGGGTCACGGCGGAATCCTGCCCAAGCACAAGGTCACCCAGGAAATCGCCGAAACCCGAGGCATCATGATGGGCGAGGACTGCATCTCGCCGTCACGCCACAGCGCGTTTTCGACGCCAATCGAAATGATGCATTTCATCCAGCAATTGCGGGAATTGTCTGGCGGCAAACCGGTGGGCTTCAAGTTCTGTCTCGGGCATCCATGGGAGTTCATGGGCATCGCCAAAGCCATGCTGGAGACCGGCATCCTTCCGGACTTCATCGTCGTCGACGGTAAGGAAGGCGGCACCGGCGCTGCGCCCGTGGAATTTACCGACCACATCGGCGTACCGATGCGCGAAGGTTTGCTGTTCGTGCACAACACCCTGGTCGGCCTGAACCTGCGCGACAAGATCAAACTGGGCGCCAGCGGCAAGATCGTCAGCGCCTTCGACATTGCCAGCGTCCTGGCCATCGGCGCCGACTGGGCCAACTCGGCGCGCGGCTTCATGTTCGCCATCGGCTGCATCCAGTCGCAAAGCTGCCACACCAACAAATGCCCGACCGGCGTCGCCACCCAGGATACCCTGCGCCAACGCGCGCTGGTGGTGCCAGACAAGGCTCAGCGTGTATTCAGTTTCCACCGAAATACCCTCAAGGCACTGGCTGAAATGCTCGCCGCCGCCGGCCTCGACCACCCTTCGCAACTGTCGGCCAAGCACCTGGTACGGCGCATGTCGGCGACCGAGATCAAGCTGTTCTCACAGTTGCATGTGTTCCTCAAACCAGGGGAATTACTGACCGGCGAAGTCAACGGCGAGTTCTACTCCCGGATGTGGCAGATGGCGCGGGCGGACAGTTTTGAGCCCAATGAAGTGGCCGCCGCGTAAGGACTATTTTCCCGCCAGCCTCAGCATGAGGTTGGCGCTACCTCAAGGAAGAACCAGATGCTGAAAGTGATCGCCCGGGATTTTATCAAGCCCGAATACATTGAAACCGTCCGCCCGTGGTACGCCGAACTGGTCGAGAAAACTCGCCTGGAACCTGATTGCATCGCCTACGACCTGTTCGTCGATCAAAAGAACCCCGGGCATTTTGTCTTCATTGAACAATGGCCGAATCAGGCGGCACTGGACACTCATTGCCAGACCGAGCACTTCCGGCGACTGGTCCCGCAGATCAACCAATACCAAGTCAGGGATTGCGTCATCCTGCTGATGGACGCGTTCTAACCTGCGCATCACCAGCGAATCGAGTCGATCGGGGATGGCTCTTTCATGACGATAAAACCGTAATCACCCATCAGGTAGATCCGGTAAAACTGGCTGTCCACCCATGCCGGATACCCCTGATACCCCACCCTCGTGGCATTGCGCCGTTCCTTCTCCGCGACGACGTTGGTGATGCCCACGCCCGGCAGGTTCTCGGCCAGCACGAAAAAGTCGATGTTGAGCAAGTAATGCAACACCGGCATCTGCCTGAACGAACCTGCCGCCCCCCGCAGCCAGTGATCGGAATAGGTCACCGACAAGTAGATACGCTTGGCGTCGCGTAGCTGGCGATGGGAGGCAATATCGTGTTGAAGGCTGGCCAGGGCGCTGGCCGCGAAGGTTTTCTGCACCGTCAGCACCCGACCATAGGCGTACGACAACGACAACATCGCCAGCAGCGGCACGACCAACAGCAACGGTAGCCGAGGGTGCAGGCGGACGAGTGCCACATGGCTCAGATAGAACAACAACACCAGCAGCACCGCGAACCCCATCAGTGTTCTGGCGCCTTCGTTGAAGTCACGAAAAAAAAGCGCCATGCCCGACACCAGCAACATCACCATCGGCAGCGTCAGCAAGCACGCCAGGCCGATCAGACACTTTTTTGCGCCGCTGTCTCGCCGTTGCCAAATGTGCGCGCCCACCTGCACTCCGCCCGCTATCGCGCACAGCAACAAGCCGGCGAACACCCAAGCGAATCCTCCGTGGAAGAGCAGCAGCACTTTTTCCAGCACGCGACTGATGTTGGTGGACACCTGCAGCCAAGGGCTTGCAGCCCAATTCAGTAAAAGCGTGCGACTCTGGTTGGTAAACGGGTAAGCACTGACGGCGTAAATCAACGCGCCCAACAGCGCTTGGGCGATCCTTCCTCCCACCCGGTCGCGCCATTGCTCCCAGTTGACGTTGTCTTGCGCAGCCCTCAGCACTTCCACACAGCACAGCCCCAGAAAGACATTGAAACTCACCTGGTAAAGCCCAAGCCCCAGTGCGATCAAAAAGGCCGGCACCAGCCATCGCAGGTTGCGCGAAGGATGCTCAAAGCTGATTGCGTAGACCACCGCGACCATACTGAATGCCATGCCTGCGCCGTCGTATTGATACGACAGGTTCTGCAGAAAAAACGGGTTGTACCAAAGCGGCAACACCACCAGGCAACCCGCGATTGTGGGCTGAGGCCAGTAGTGAAAAGTCAGGCGAGTCAACGCCGAGGCCATGGCCAGTGAGGCAATCAGCAGCGGCAACGGAAAGATGTTCGGTGCGCCAACGCTGAACGTCAGTGCGTTGTAGAACAGCTGCGTGAACAACCGGCCCTGATCCGCCCAGGCCGTGCCGGCGGACAATGAGCGCCAGTTGTCATCGATGTAGGGATAGTCCGCGAGGATCAGCGGCAAGACATACACAAGGATCGCGATCAGAAAAAACAGCCAGACCTGACGGCGCCCCAGTTCCCGGGTGAAGTAGTCACTGAACCGGCCCATCAAGGCTCGTTCCGTTTTTTGCCGCCGACGATGTCCTTGACCACATAGCGCGGTCGATGCTTGGCCTCGATGTAGATACGACCTACGTACTCACCGAGGATGCCGATGCCGATCAATTGCACTCCACCGAGAAACAGGATCGCGGTCATCAACGAGGGGTAACCGGGCACGCTGTTACCGAAGAAAATCTTGTCCAGCACCATGTACACCGCATAGATCACGGCAAAGATCGAAATGGCGCCGCCGATGTAGGTCCACAGGCGCAACGGCACCGTGCTGAACGACGTCACGCCTTCCAGTGCCAGGTTCCACAGCTTCCAGCCATTGAACTTGCTGCTTCCTGCCACTCGCCCGACACGCTCGTACTCCACCACCACGGTGTTGAACCCGGCCCAGGACAGCACGCCCTTCATGAACAATTGATGCTCGGGCAACGCGCGGATGACATCCACCACCTTGCGATCCATGAGGCGAAAATCACCGACGTTCTCTTCGATCCGGGTGTACGAAATGCGGTTAAGGAGGTGGTAAAACAACGTGGCGCTGTGACGCTTCATGTAACTGTCAGCGCTGCGGTCGCGACGTTTGGCTAGCACCACGTCTGCCCCTTTTTGCCATTGCTCGATCAGTAATGGAATGACGCTGATCGGGTCCTGCAAATCCACATCCATGGGAATCACCGCGTCGCCGGTGGCGTATTCCAGCCCGGCGAACAGTGCAGGCTCCTTGCCGAAATTGCGGGAAAAGTTGATCAGCACCACCTGCTCATCGGCCTGTGCGAGTGCCGCAGCCTGCTCTGCTGTCTGATCGGTACTGCCGTCGTTGATGAACACGATCTCGACGTCAGCGTGGTCGATCTGCAGCTCGCGCCGCACCGCCTGGTAGAACAGGTTGATCGACTGCTCTTCGTTGAACACCGGAACGATGAGCGAGATCTTCATAGCTCATGCTCGCGAAACACAACGTACTTGGAAAACAGAAATCCCAGCACCAGGCTCAGGCCCGAAAACAGTGCCACGGTCAGCAGACCCGGGAATTTCCACACATCAGCGACATGGCCAACGCCCAGACTCAGCGCGCCCATGGTTCCCAGAAACAGCAGATAGCTGCCCGTCGACGCTCTGGAGTCGAAGGTAAATTGTGCGTTCATATAGAAAGAGAAAGAGGCCGCGACGAGGAACGCCGTCAGGTTGCTGAGCGCCTGGCTGAGATCGGCCGCCACGCTCAGCAGGAAAAAGAGTTGCCAGTGGATCAGCGTATTCGCAACCCCGATTATGGTGTAGCTGGAAAACCCTCTCCACAAGCGTCTCATGCGGCTCACCCGTTGTTGAACGCGACACCCCTCGGATCCTGTTTATTTGAGCGTGTCTGCTGTCATAAATCGCAGGTCAGGCTGCCTTTCAGACGAGCGGCAGAGAATGGAAGATCAAAAACGCAAAAGCCCCGGCCATCAGGACCGGGGCTTTTGCATTTCATACGAACGACTTACTAAGCCGAACGCGCCGCACCTTGCGAAGCGTTGGTCGGTTGCAGCTTGAACACGTAGAACAATACGGTCAGCAGCGCCAGGAACGCCGGGCCGACATAGAGCGCCACACGGGTGTCCGGGAAATACGCCATCAGGCCGACCACCAGCACCAGGAACGCCAGCGCCAGGTACGAGCTGACCGGGAACAGCCACATTTTGTACTTGAGGCCTGCACGTTCGCTGGCGCTCAGGCCTCTGCGGAACTTGAGCTGGGACAGCAGGATCATCACCCAGGTCCAGATCGCGCCGAAGGTCGCAATGGCTGTCACCCAGATGAACACCTTCTCAGGCACCAGGTAGTTCAGCAGCACGCCCAGCAGCAGGGCGCCAATCGACAGCAGCAACGCGCGACGCGGCACTCCATTGCTGGAGGTCGTGGCGAACGCTGCCGGGGCCTGACCATTTTGCGCCAGGCTATAAAGCATGCGCCCGGTGCTGAAGATGCCGCCGTTGCACGAGGACAGCGCTGCAGTGATCACCACGAAGTTGATGATGCCGGCCGCGGTCTTGATGCCCAGACGTTCGAACGTCATCACGAACGGACTGCCCTGAGTGCCGATTTCGTTCCACGGGTAGATCGACAGGATCACGAACAGCGCGCCGACGTAGAACAGCAGGATCCGCCAGAACACCGAGCCGATCGCGTTGGGGATGGTTTTCTGCGGGTTTTTAGCTTCGCCGGCAGTCAGGCCGATCATTTCGACGCCCAGGTAGGCAAACATCACCATCTGCAGAGACATCAACACGCCTTGCACGCCATTGGGCATGAAGCCGCCGTGGGCCCAGAGATTGGAAATCCCCAGCGCCACGCCGTCGTTGCCGAAGCCGAACGCGATTACGCCGATACCGCCGATGACCATCGCAATGATGGTGACGATCTTGATCAGGGCGAACCAGAACTCGAACTCACCGAACGCTTTCACGGCGATCAGGTTGATGGTGCCCATGCTGATCAACGCGGACAGCGCCCAGATCCAGCGGGGTACTTCGGGGAACCAGACGCCCATGTACACCGCCACCGCGGTGATTTCCGCGACGCAGGTCACCAGCCACAGGAACCAGTAGTTCCAGCCGGTGAGGAAGCCCGCCAAGGGGCCGAGGTAGTCTTGTGCGTAACGGCTGAACGAGCCGGCGACCGGGTTATGCACGGCCATCTCGCCGAGGGCGCGCATGATCACCAGGATCGCCAGACCGCCGATGATGTAGGACAGCATGATGGCCGGGCCAGCCATTTCGATGGCCTTGGCCGAACCGAGAAACAGACCAACACCGATACAGGCACCCAGCGCCATCAAACGAATATGCCGTTCGCCGAGTTCGCGTTTAAGCGGGCCGCCCTGAGCGGTCTCGCCTTGGGGCAGATGATTGCCGACTGGCATAGGGGTACAACCTCGTCTTGTTATTGGATATGACCACCGAGTGTCGAAGCGCTGGCTGGTAAACCATTGCTTCCATGAAACCGGTCCTGCTTCGTGGGCAGCACCGTCTTGTAGGACAAAACCTCCAAGATCAGCGGGGCGTGCAGTATAAAAAGCTTCTTACAGGTTTTTTCACTCTATAAACCACAACATTCAGCAAGAACTCTCGGCAAAAGCCCAGTTAGCGGAGGGGCATTACCTGGCTAATGTAGGATTTTTCACTGCTAAAACGGCGCGGAGTATTGCACAGCATTGGTGCATCGTCATGTCCCTACCAAGGTCTTATTTATCGCTCGAGGCGTCTAGCCCAGCCCTTTCAGAGCCTGTCTCTATTGAGATGCATGAACGTCTTCGGAAGGGGATCTATGTGGTGAACGGGATCTATGTAGTGAACGGGATCTATGTGGTGAAGGGTATCTATGTAGTGAAGGGTATCTTGTGGCGAGGGGATTTATCCCCGTTCGGTTGCGCAGCAGCCGTAAACCCTGCGAATCCGATGTAACTGAAAGGACGCAAGGGGAGCGCTTCGCACTCCAACGGGGATAAATCCCCTCACCACAAGATCCCCTCACCACAAGATCCCCTAACTACAAAATCCCCTAGCCACAAAATCCCCTAACCACAAAATCCCCTAGCCACAAAGACTTCTGCCCCCCCTAATCACAAAAACTCTTACTTCACCAAATTCTTCGCAAGAATCGGAAATTTCACTCAATAGTCTCAGCGTTGCTATAGACCACTGCGTACTAGCCTCAACGCGTCACTTGAGATCACAAGGAAGCAATGGATTGCCGACTCAACCAAATTCTCATCGCCTGCGTTTCGGCAGACATTCCGAAATCGGTCGCGCTTATCTCATCACCGCAGTTATCCACAATCGCCAACCACTATTTTCGGATTGGCGCTTGGGCCGCCTGCTTGTCGCAGAAATGCGACGGGCTCACGACTCCGGACGGGTGAATTCAATCGCTTGGGTGGTGATGCCTGATCACTTTCATTGGCTGATGCAACTGCAAGACGACAAGTTAGGGAATGTCATGGGTGCTACCAAAGCCCGATGCGCACAGGCAGTGAACAAAACCATCGGTCGCCGTGGCACTTTGTGGCAAACCGGCTATCACGATCGAGCCATTCGTGATGGCGAAGAACTTCTGCCGTTCGCTCGTTATATCGTTGCCAACCCCTTGAGAGCAGGGCTCGTGGACAAAATCGGCGATTACCCGCTCTGGGATGCCTGCTGGTTGTAACTGTCACCTTCCTTCAATGACTGTCGAAATCACTGTGGTGAGGGGATTTGTTGGACAGAAGACTTAATGACACAGAGATTTTATGTGGCGAGGGGATTTATCCCCGTTCGGTTGCGCAGCAGCCGTAAACCCTGTGATTCCGGTTTAACAGAAAGGACACAGGGGAGTGCTTCGCACTCCAACGGGGATAAATCCCCTCACCACATAAATCCCCTCACCACATGAATCCCCCATCACATGAATCCCCTCACCACTTGAATCCCCTCACCACATGAATCCCCTCACCACATGAATCCCCCATCACTGGCTCGAAGGGCCGAGCAGATCCTGGACGATACGGAAGGTGAACCCCACCAGCAC
>NZ_JBYVMF010000047.1:0-21502 GCF_058145095.1 Pseudomonas sp. MDV22-iso1 | reverse complement strand
GCCGTAAGGGCGAAACCAATAGCCGCCGTAACCGCAGAAATGGATATGTACACCATCAAGAATTTCACCGCCAATCACGCTGCCATCGCGAGAAGGCTCGCTCCTACAGTTTGATCCGGGTGCATTCGTAGGATCAGGTTGGCAGACAGGCCGCGATCACCTTCACGTCGGACGATCGCTCAAACGCAAAAACGGCACCCGAAGGTGCCGTTTCTGTTTTCTACCGATTACCGCTCAAGCGATCAACCCGCCAGCACAGCCTGCTGAACCAGTGTCAGCAATGGCTGCGGGTACACACCCAGGAAGAACGCAACCACTGCGATGGCCAGCAGCATCACGCCGCCTGCCTTTTGTTCCCAGTGCAGCTGGGCGTCGTGGCGACGCAGGTTTGGCTCGATCAGGTACAGGGTGACCATCACACGCAGGTAGTAGAAAACGCCGATGGCGCTGCCCAAAACCAGGGAACCGACCAGCCACCACTGGTGCGACTCGACGCCGGTCGCGATGATGTAGAACTTGCCGATGAAGCCCGCGGTCAGCGGAATACCGGCCAGGGACAACATCATTACGGTCAGGACGGCAGTCAGGTACGGACGGCGCCAGAACAGGCCACGGTATTCGTACAGGGCATCCGCGTCACGGCCGTTGTACGGCGAGGACATCAGCGTGATCACGCCGAACGCGCCGAGGCTGGTGATGACGTAGGTGACCAGGTACACGCCGATGGCTTCCACCGCCAGGCCTTTGCTCGCCACCAGGGCGATCAGCAGGTAGCCGAAGTGGGCGATGGACGAGTAACCCAGTAGACGCTTGAGGTTGTTCTGGGTCAGTGCCAGCAGGTTGCCGAACAGGATCGACGCAATGGCGATGATAGTCAGCACATCACTCAGCACACCGCTGCTGGCGGCTGGCGAGATCTGGAACAGACGCACCATCACCGCAAACACAGCGACTTTCGACGCGGTGGCCAGGAACGCGGCCACCGGTGCCGGAGCACCTTCGTAAACGTCCGGGGTCCAGAGGTGGAACGGTACCAGCGACAGCTTGAAGGCCAGACCGACCAGCATCATGCCCAGACCCAGTTGCGCCAGCGAGCTCGGCAGGCCGGTGGCCGCGAGGGCCTGGCCGATACCGACGAAGCTCAGGCTGCCGGAGTCGGCGTAGAGCAGGGCCATACCGAACAACAGGAACGCGGAACCGGCGGCCGACAGCACCATGTACTTGATGCCGGCTTCCAGCGAACGCTTGTTGAAGAAGGCATACGCCACCAGACCGTAGACCGGTACCGAGAGCAGTTCCAGACCGATGAACAAGCCGGCCAGGTGCTGCGCGCTGACCAGCACCAGCCCGCCGAGGGCGGACATCAGGATCAGCAGGTACAGTTCTTCACGGTTGCCTGGGTAGCCCGAGCCGCCATCGCCGAGGTAGGCGTGGGCGAGGGTCACACAAGCGAGGGTGGCGACCAGGATCAGCGCCATGTACAGGCACGCGAAGCTATCGATTTGCAGCAGAGGGGTCACGGCCAGAGGCGCGACTTTCAAGGCTGGCAGGATCGACAGCAACGCCAGGTTCAGGCCCGCCACGGAAATCAGGAAGGTCTGCGAGTGGTTGCGACGCCAGGCGATGGCCAACATCACCACGATGATCGTGATGGTGGTGATCAATATCGGCGCTAACGCGATAAAGTGTTGAGTCGTGAATTCCATAGCGCTCTTACCGGGCCGAAGCGAGTTGAGTGAAGGCGGTGCCGAGCCATTGCTGCACGCCATGCATCGTAGCGGCAGAGGTATCGAGGAACGGTTGCGGGTACACGCCGAGGTAAATCAGCAGCACCGCCAGACCGACCACCATGATCAGTTCGCGAGCATCCATGCCGTGCAGTACCGCGTCCGACTTGGACGGGCCGAAGTAGGCACGGTGAATCATGATCAGCGAGTAGACCGAACCGAACACCAGGCCGGACGTCGCAATCGCCGTGATCCAAGGAGCGGCCGCGAACGTGCCGATCAGGATCAGGAACTCACCCACAAAGTTACCGGTACCCGGCAAGCCCAGCGACGCCGCCGCGAAGAACAGGCTGATGGCCGGCAGGTAAGCGATCTTCGACCACAGGCCACCCATCTGACGCATGTCACGGGTGTGGGTGCGCTCGTACAGTTGACCACTCAGGATAAAGAGTGCGGCCGCCGAAACACCGTGCGCCAGCATCTGCATCACTGCGCCCTGCAGCGCCAGTTGGCTGCCGGAGTAGATGCCGATCAACACGAAACCCATGTGGGAAACGGAAGAGAAGGCGATCAGACGCTTGATGTCGGTTTGAGCGAAGGCCAGGAACGCACCGTAGAAGATCCCGATCAGACCCAGGGTCATGGCAATCGGCGCGAACTCGGCCGAGGCATTCGGGAACAGCGGCAGGGCGAAACGCAGCAGGCCGTAAGCAGCCGTCTTCAACAGGATACCGGCCAGGTCCACAGAACCTGCGGTCGGCGCCTGGGCGTGAGCATCAGGCAACCAGGAGTGGAACGGTACGACCGGCAGCTTCACCGCGAAGGCGATGAAGAAGCCGAGCATCAGGATGTACTCGGTGGTGAGCGACATCTTGGTTTTCAGCAGGTCGGCGTAGTTGAACGTGATCACGCCGGTGCTGTTGAAGTTGACCAGTACCAGGCCCAGGATCGCCACCAGCATGATCAGGCCGGAAGCCTGAGTGAAGATGAAGAACTTGGTCGCTGCGTAGATCCGGGTCTTCTTGCCGTCCGAAGAACTGTGACCCCAGAGCGCGATGAGGAAATACATCGGCACCAGCATCATTTCCCAGAAGAAGAAGAACATGAACAGGTCGAGGGCGAGGAACACGCCGACGACACCGCCCAGGATCCACATCAGGTTCAGGTGGAAGAAGCCAACGTGACGCTGGATCTCTTTCCACGAGCACAGTACCGAGAGGATACCCAGCAGACCGGTCAGCAGGATCATCAGCAGCGACAGGCCGTCGAGGGCCAGGTGCACACTGATGCCGAAGCGCTGGATCCAGGTGTGCTTGAACTCAAGCGCCCAGGTCGGATCGGCGCCAGGCGCCGGTGCAAATGAATAATCACCGTGGGCCCACAGCCAGAGGCCGAGAGCGAGTTCCAGGGTCATGGTCAACAGCGCAATCCAGCGGGGGAGGGTAGCGCCGAAGCGCTCACCCATCCAGCACAGCAGGCCGCCGATGAAGGGGATCAGGATTAGCCAAGGCAGAATCATGACGGGCTCAATTCCTTTCGCAAGTTCGCAAGGTTCATATTCAGACCGCTACCAGCACGATGGCGCCGATGACCAGCACGGAGCCGGCTGCCATCGATGCCGCGTACCAACGCAGTTGACCGGTTTCGGTACGGCTCAGGGCGGTGTGGCCGCCTTTGGCCATACGCGGGATCAGGCCGATGGTCTGGTCCAGCGGGTCTTTGCGCAGTACGTGGCTGATCGCAAGGTATGGCTTGACGAACAGTTTGTCGTAGATCCAGTCGAAGCCCCAGGCAGCGAACCACCAGGCCGAAAGGAAGCGGCCGATGCCGCTGTTGGCGATTGCAGTAACGAGACGACGCTTGCCGAGGAGCAGCAGCGCGGCCAGCAGGATACCGGCCAGGGCAATGGCGCCCGACGCGATTTCCAGACTGTGCTTGGCTTCGCCGCCGGCATGGCCAACGCTTTGCGGCAGCACACCGTGCAGTGGCGGAACGATCATCGCGCCAATGGCGGTGGACAATACGATCAGCACCGACAGAGGCAGCCAGTGAGCGATGCCGTGACCGGCGTGTGCTTCGGTCTTCGCTTCACCGTGGAACGCGATGAAGATCAGGCGGAAGGTGTACAGCGAGGTCATGAACGCACCGACCAAGCCGGCGTACAGCAGGCCATGGTTGCCGCTGGCGAACGCTTCCCAGAGGATCTCGTCCTTGGAGTAGAAGCCTGCGGTCACCAGAGGCAGGGCAGACAAGGCCGCGCCGCCGACGATGAAGCTGGCGTAGGCCAATGGCAGTTTCTTCCACAGGCCGCCCATCTTGAAGATGTTCTGCTCGTGGTGGCAGGCAACGATCACAGCACCGGAAGCAAGGAACAGCAGCGCCTTGAAGAAGGCGTGGGTCATCAGGTGGAAGATCGCGCCATCCCATGCGCCAACGCCCAGCGCCAGGAACATGTAGCCGATCTGGCTCATGGTCGAGTAGGCGAGGATACGTTTGATATCGGTCTGCACCAGTGCGGCAAAACCGGCCAGCACCAGGGTCACACCACCAACGATGCCGACCAGTTGCAGCACGTCCGGCGCCAACGCAAACAGACCGTGGGTACGGGCAATCAGGTAGACACCCGCGGTCACCATGGTTGCGGCGTGGATCAGTGCCGAAACCGGGGTAGGACCGGCCATCGCATCCGCCAGCCAGGTTTGCAGCGGCAGTTGCGCGGATTTACCGACAGCGCCGCCCAGCAGCATCAGGGTCGCCAGGACGATCCAGAAGTCGCCGACCTGGAACTTCTGCGGTGCCAGAACCAACAGTTCCTGGACGTTCAGCGTGCCCAGTTGCTGGAACAGGATGAACAGGCCGATGGCCATGAACACGTCACCGATTCGGGTCACGATGAAGGCTTTGAGTGCCGCGTTACCGTTGTTGCGGTTGCTGTAGTAGAAACCGATCAACAGGTACGAGCACAGGCCCACGCCTTCCCAGCCGAAGTACAGGAACAACAGGTTATCGCCCAGGATGAGGAACAGCATGCTGGCAATAAACAGGTTGGTGTACGCGAAGAAGCGCGAGTAACCGTCTTCACCGCGCATGTACCAGGACGCGAACAGGTGAATCAGGAAGCCGACGCCAACCACCACACCCAGCATGGTCACGGACAGACCATCCAGGTACAGCGCGAAGTTCGGCGTGAAGCCTTCTACGGCCATCCACTGCCACAACACCTGGGTGTAGTGACCGCCTTCAGGGGGCGCGACGTTGAATTGCCAGATCACGTAAGCCGTGACGATGGCAGACAGGCCGATGGAACCAACGCCGATCAGCGCCGACAGGTTTTCCGAAAAGCGTCCCCGGGAGAACGACAGCAGCAGGAAACCGATGAGAGGGAATACGAAAGTCAGATAGAGAAGATTCATCCGCGCATCTCGCTGGCAGCGTCGATATCGAGAGTGTGGAAGCGGCGATACAGCTGCAACAGAATCGCCAGGCCAATACTGGCCTCGGCGGCTGCCAGGCTGATCACCAGGATGAACATGATCTGTCCATCCGGCTGACCCCAGCGGCTACCGGCGACGATGAAGGCCAACGCGGAGGCATTCATCATGACCTCCAGGCTCATCAGCACGAAGAGTATGTTGCGGCGGACCATCAGGCCGACCAGACCGAGGCAGAACAGGATGCCGGCGACCGCCAGACCATGCTCCAGAGGGATAGCAGGCATCGTCATTGCTCCTTGGCTTCGTTACGGCCCAAGTGGAACGCCGTCACGGCTGCAGCGAGCAGCAGCATCGAGGCGAGTTCGACCACCAGCAGATAAGGACCGAACAGGCTGATGCCCACGGCCTTGGCGTCTACGGTGGTATGGCCGATGGCCTGGCCGCTCTGGTGGGCGAACAGCACATACAGCAGTTCGATCAGCAGGAGGGTGCCGAGAATGACCGGTCCGATCCAGATGCCGGGCTTGAGCCAGACGCGCTCTTGCTGAACCGAGGCCGGGCCCAGGTTCAGCATCATCACCACGAACACGAACAGCACCATGATGGCGCCAGCGTAGGCGATCACTTCGAGGACACCGGCAAACGGTGCGCCGAGGGCGAAGAACGTCATGGCCACGGCGATCAGCGAAATGATCAGGTAGAGCAGGGCGTGCACAGGGTTGGTGTGGGTGATCACGCGAAGCGTGGACACCACTGCGATACCCGATGCGAAATAGAAAGCGAATTCCATCTTTCTTCCTTAAGGCAGCAAGCTCTTCACGTTGATCGGTTCGGCTTCATTTTGCGCGGCGCCTTTTGGCTTACCGGCAATCGCCATACCTGCAACACGATAGAAGTTGTAATCAGGGTTTTTGCCGGGGCCGGAGATCAGCAGATCTTCTTTCTCGTAAACCAGGTCCTGACGTTTGAACTCGGCCATCTCGAAATCCGGTGTCAGCTGGATCGCGGTGGTCGGGCAGGCTTCCTCGCAGAGGCCGCAGAAAATGCAGCGCGAGAAGTTGATGCGGAAGAACTCCGGGTACCAGCGACCGTCATCGGTTTCAGCTTTCTGCAGCGAGATGCAACCCACTGGGCAAGCCACAGCGCACAGGTTGCAGGCAACGCAACGCTCTTCGCCATCAGGGTCACGGGTCAGCACGATACGGCCACGGTAGCGCGGCGGCAGGTAGACCTGCTCTTCCGGGTACTGCAGCGTGTCACGCTTGCGGAAGGCATGGCCGAAGATCATCACCAGGCTGCGAAGCTGGGTGAAGAAGCCATGCACGATGTCAAAAATGTACTTCATGATTCTCTATCCTCACTGAGCCGCGACGGCGGGCGTGTTAAGCAACACGATCGCAGCGGTCACCAGCATGTTGACGAGGGTCAGCGGCAGGCAGAACTTCCAGCTGAAGTCCATCACTTGGTCATACCGTGGGCGCGGAATGGAAGCGCGCAGCAGGATGAAGATCATGATGAAGAACGCGGTTTTCAGTGCAAACCAGATGAACGGGATCTGCGGCAGAATGCCGAACGGACCGTGCCAGCCACCGAAGAACAAGGTCACCAGCAGCGCCGAAATCAGCACGATGCCGATGTACTCACCGACGAAGAACATGCCCCACTTCATGCCGGCGTATTCAATGTGGTAACCGTCGGCCAGTTCCTGTTCCGCTTCCGGCTGGTCGAACGGGTGACGGTGAGTCACGGCGACGCCAGCGATGAAGAAGGTCAGGAAACCGAAGATCTGCGGAATGATGAACCACAGGTTCTGGGCTTGATATTCGACGATGTCGCGCATGTTGAACGAGCCGACCTGGATCACGATGCCCATCAACGACAGGCCCATGAACACTTCGTACGACACGGTTTGCGCGGAGGCCCGCAAGCTGCCCAGCAGGGCGAACTTGTTGTTGCTCGACCAGCCGGCGAACAACACGGCATACACCGACAGGCCCGCCATGGCGAAGAAGAACAGGATGCCGATGTTGATGTCCGCCACGCCCCAGGTCGGGGTGATCGGGATGATCGCGAAGGCAATCAGCAGGGCGCTCATGGCCACGACCGGTGCCAGGGTGAAGATCATCTTGTCGGCGAACGGCGGCGTCCAGTCTTCCTTGAAGAACATCTTGATCATGTCGGCCGCGATCTGGAACGCGCCGAACGGGCCGACGCGGTTCGGACCGTAGCGGTCCTGCCAGAGGGCGAGCAAACGACGCTCGACCCAGCTCAGCAGCGCGCCGCACACCACCACGGCGAGCAGAATCACGATGGCCTTGAGGACCGCGATGATCACGTCAATCACTTCAGGCGTGAACCAGGTCATTGAGCTGCCTCCTGCAGACCGTCAACGGATTTGCCGAAAATCGCCGGTGGAATGCCGGCGATACCCGCTGGCAATGCAACCAGACCGGCACCCAGTTCTTCGTTGATACGCAGTGGCAGACGCAGGGTCTGGCCAGCCACGTTCAAGCTCAGCAAGGCGCCTTCATTGACACCCAGGCGGTCGGCTTCGGATTTGGCCAAAGCGACGTATGCGGCTGGAATGCGTTCCTGAACCGGCGCGGCTTTCGAAGAGTTCTCTTCGCTGCCGAACAGGTGGAAGAACGGCACGACTTGCCAGGTGCCCTGAGCCGGGTTGAATGCCCGTGGAACGGAGGCGAACCAGTTCAGCGAATCACCGGTGCTTTCGATCAGGCGGGTGCCCGGGTCGCCAGCGCGGATGTGACCACCGACTTCGTCCTGGAACTTGTTCCAGGCTTGCGGCGAGTTCCAGCCCGGAGACCAGGCGAATGGCACTTGCTGACGCGGTTCGACCGAGCCCGAGTAACCTTCCATCGAGAAGTTGAACGCGGTGTCGTTGTCTTGCGGGGTACGCGGTTCGTGCACGCTGATGTCAGCGCGCATGGCGGTACGACCGGAATAACGCAGCGGTTCGCGAGCCAGTTTCATGCCCTTGATGCGGAACGCGGCGGACGGTGCTGCGTCAACGATGCGCGCCAGTTGCGGCGTGCTCGAAGCCACGGCAGCGGTGACGTGGTCCAGTTGGGTCCAGTCGATCGGCTGGTTCAGCAGGGTCGCGCGCAGGGCATGCAGCCAGCGCCAGCCTTCGTGAACCAGGATGCTCGCGTCCATGTATTTCGGGTCGAACACCTGGAAGAATCGCTGGGCGCGGCCTTCCTGGCTGACCAGCGTACCGTCGCCTTCAGCGAAGCTGGCCGCTGGCAGAACCAGGTGCGCGCGATCGCTGGTAGCGGTCTTCTGATGGTCTGCCACGATCACCACTTTCGCAGCGTTCAGGGCGGCATCGACACGGGCTTTGTCGGTACGGGTGTACAGATCGTTTTCCAGCACGACGATGGCGTCGGCTTTGCCATCGATCACCGCTTGCAGCGCTTCGTCGACCGAGTTGCCACCGAGCATGGCCAGGCCGAGGCTGTTGGCCTCTGGCACGATCAGGCTGATGGAACCGTTCTTCTCACGCAGCTTCAAGGCTTTGGCGATGTTGGCGGCGGCTTCGATCAGCGACTTGGAACCCAAGGAGGTACCGGCAATGATCAGCGGACGCTTGGCTGCGAGCAGGGCGTCGGCAATGCGCTTGGCCAGGTCCAGTGCTTCGGTGTCCAGGCCTTCAACGGCAGGCGCGCTGGCGTCGAGGGCGTGAGCCACGGCGAAACCGATACGGGCCAGGTCGTCAGGTGCGGCGTGAACGCATTCTTCAGCGATGTCGTCGAGCTTGGTTTCAGCCAGGCTGGCGATGAACAGCGGGTTCAGCGCGTGCTGGCCGATGTTCTTCACGGCGGCGTCGAGCCAAGGCTGAACGCGCATGGCGTCGGCCATGTCTTCGGCCTTGCCCTTGACCGATTGACGCAGGGACAGCGCCATACGGGCGGCGGTCTGGGTCAGGTCTTCACCGAGGACGAAGATTGCATCGTGGTCTTCGATGTCGCGCATGTTCGGGATTGGCAGCGGGCTGTCTTTCAACACCTGCATCACCAGGCGAATGCGTTCCAGCTCGGCGGCTTCGATACCGGAGTAGAAGTGCTCGGCGCCCACCAGTTCGCGCAACGCATAGTTGCTTTCGAGGCTGGCGCGGGGCGACCCGATACCGACGATGTTGCGACCGCGCAGCAGATCAGCGGCTTTATCCAGCGCTTCGTCGAGGCTCAGCTTGGCGCCGTTGGCCAGCAATGGCTGACGTGGGCGGTCTTCGCGGTTGACGTAGCCGTAGCCGAAACGGCCGCGGTCGCACAGGAAGTACTGGTTCACCGAACCGTTGAAACGGTTTTCGATGCGACGCAGTTCACCGTAACGCTCACCCGGGGAGATGTTGCAACCGCTGGAGCAGCCATGGCAGATGCTCGGCGAGAACTGCATGTCCCACTTGCGGTTGTAGCGCTCGGAGTGAGTCTTGTCGGTGAACACACCGGTCGGGCAGACCTCGGTGAGGTTGCCGGAGAACTCGCTTTCCAGGGTGCCGTCTTCAACGCGACCGAAGTACACGTTGTCGTGGGCGCCGAACACACCCAGGTCAGTGCCGCCGGCGTAGTCTTTATAGAAGCGCACACAGCGGTAGCAAGCGATGCAGCGGTTCATTTCGTGGGAAATGAACGGGCCCAGTTGCTGGTTCTGGTGGGTGCGCTTGGTGAAGCGATAGCGGCGTTCGTTGTGACCGGTCATCACGGTCATGTCTTGCAGGTGGCAATGACCGCCTTCTTCACAGACCGGGCAGTCGTGTGGGTGGTTGGTCATGAGCCATTCGACGACGCTGGCGCGAAACACTTTCGCTTCTTCGTCTTCGATGGAGATCCAGCTACCGTCGGTAGCGGGTGTCATGCACGACATGACGATGCGACCACGGGTGTCGTTCTCGTCGGTGTACTGCTTGACCGCGCACTGGCGGCAAGCGCCAACGCTGCCCAGGGCAGGGTGCCAGCAGAAATACGGGATATCGAGGCCTAGCGACAGACATGCCTGTAACAGGTTGTCTGCCCCATCGACTTCGAGCTCTTTGCCGTCTACGTGGATAGTGGCCATGGTTCAAAGTTCTTCGTTGGCCCGGTGTCAGCGGGCGTGGCTAATGGAATCTTGTTGTTCGCGTGAATCAACACAGCCGTTAAAGGCGTCATCACACGAGAAAGCGAAGGGTACGGACCCTTCGCTTTTTTAAGCGTTTACGCGCCGACTACGATCGGCCTTGCCAGAGGCGGGACGGCGGCGCTGGTAGGCGCGATGCCGGCTTCGAACTCCGAGCGGAAGTATTTGATTGCGCTGCCCAACGGCTCCACGGCGCCCGGTGCGTGAGCACAAAAGGTCTTGCCAGGGCCGAGGAAACCGACCAGACCCAGCAGGGTCTCGATGTCGCCGGCTTGCCCTTCACCGTTCTCGATCGCACGCAGCAGCTTGACGCTCCACGGCAGACCGTCACGGCACGGGGTGCAGAAGCCGCAGGACTCGCGGGAGAAAAACTCTTCCATGTTGCGCAGCAGGGACACCATGTTGACGCTGTCGTCCACCGCCATGGCCAGGCCGGTACCCATACGGGTGCCCACTTTGGCGATGCCGCCGGCGTACATTTGTGCGTCGAGGTGTTCCGGCAACAGGAAACCGGTACCGGCGCCGCCTGGCTGCCAGGCCTTGAGCTTGAAGCCATCGCGCATGCCGCCGGCGTAGTCTTCGAACAACTCGCGACCGGTGACGCCGAATGGCAATTCCCACAGGCCCGGGTTCTTGACCTTGCCGGAGAAGCCCATGAGCTTGGTGCCCATGTCTTCACTGCCTTCACGGGCCAACGATTTGTACCAGTCCACGCCGTCGGCAATGATCGCCGGCACGTTGCACAGGGTTTCAACGTTGTTCACGCAGGTCGGCTTGCCCCACACGCCAACGGCGGCAGGGAAGGGTGGCTTGGAGCGCGGGTTGGCGCGGCGGCCTTCGAGGGAGTTGATCAGTGCGGTTTCTTCACCGCAGATGTAACGCCCGGCGCCCGTGTGGACAAACAGCTCGAAATCGAAGCCGCTGCCCAGGATGT
The DNA here is from genome assembly GCF_058145095.1 of Pseudomonas sp. MDV22-iso1. Classification (NCBI taxonomy): domain Bacteria; kingdom Pseudomonadati; phylum Pseudomonadota; class Gammaproteobacteria; order Pseudomonadales; family Pseudomonadaceae; genus Pseudomonas; species Pseudomonas sp. MDV22-iso1. Next base: position 10,271 of record NZ_JBYVMF010000047.1, on the reverse strand, counting down.
TCTTGCCCAGAAGACCCGCTGCCTTGGCTTCTTCCACGGCACGGTTCAGGTGCTTGGCGGCGGTGGTGTATTCGCCACGCAGGAAGATGTAGCCACGGTAGGTTTTCAGCGCGCGAGCACTGATCAGCATGCCTTCGATCAGCAGATGGGGCAGTTGCTCCATCAGCATGCGGTCTTTCCAGGTGTTCGGTTCCATCTCGTCCGCGTTGCACAGCAGGTAGCGGATGTTGATGGATTCGTCTTTGGGCATCAGGCCCCACTTAACGCCCGTGGGGAAACCTGCACCGCCGCGACCTTTCAGGCCGGCGTCTTTCACGGTCTGGACGATGTCGTCCTGGGCCATGTCGGCGAAGGCTTTGCGCGCAGCGGCGTAACCGTTCTTGGCCTGGTACTCGTCGAGCCAGACAGCTTCGCCGTCGTCACGCAGACGCCAGGTGAGCGGGTGAGTCTCGGCCGAACGCTTGATGCGGTTGGCCGGGCCGAAAGAAGTCAGGGTCATACGTAGCCCTCGAGCAATTTGGCAACGCCTGCTGGCTGCACATCACCGAATGTGTCGTCGTCGATCATCAACGCCGGCGCCTTGTCACAGTTGCCGAGGCAGCAGACCGGCAGCAGGGTGAAACGACCGTCGGCGGTGGTCTGACCCAGGCCGATGCCCAGATTGCTCTGGATTTCGCTGACCACAGACTCGTGCCCGCCGATGTAGCAGACCATGCTGTCGCAAACGCGAATGATGTGACGGCCCACGGGCTGACGGAAGATCTGGCTATAGAATGTCGCCACACCTTCAACGTCGCTGGCCGGAATGCCGAGCATCTCGCCGATGGCGTAGAGCGCGCCATCAGGCACCCAGCCACGTTCCTTCTGGACGATCTTCAGTGCTTCGATCGACGCCGCGCGCGGATCTTCGTAGTGATGCAACTCGTGCTCGATGGCCGAGCGCTCGGTTTCGCTCAGGGCGAAACGGTCTGTCTGGATAAGCGTGCTGTTCATGCTTAGCGGTCCACGTCGGCCATAACGAAATCGATACTACCCAGGTACGCAATCAAGTCCGCGACCATGCTGCCTTTGATCACCGAAGGGATCTGCTGCAGGTGCGGGAAGCTTGGGGTGCGAATCCGGGTGCGGTAGCTCATGGTGCCGCCATCGCTCGTCAGGTAATAACTGTTGATGCCCTTGGTCGCTTCGATCATCTGGAAGGATTCGTTGGCCGGCATGACCGGGCCCCACGAAACTTGCAGGAAGTGCGTGATCAGGGTCTCGATGTGCTGCAGGGTGCGCTCCTTCGGTGGCGGCGTAGTCAGCGGGTGATCCGCCTTGTACGGGCCTTCCGGCATGTTGCGCATGCACTGCTCGATGATCTTGATGCTCTGGCGCATTTCTTCGACGCGCACGATGCAGCGGTCGTAGGCATCGCCATTGACGGCCAGCGGCACTTCGAATTCGAAGTTTTCGTAACCGGAGTACGGGCGAGCCTTACGCAGGTCGAAGTCGCAACCGGTCGAACGCAAGCCTGCACCGGTGACGCCCCATTCGAAGGCTTCCTTGGTGTTGTAGGCGGCGACGCCGATGGTCCGGCCTTTGAGGATGCTGTTATCCAGGGCGGCTTTCTGGTATTCGTCCAGACGCTTTGGCATCCACTCGACGAAGTCTTTCACCAGTTTTTCCCAGCCGCGTGGCAGGTCGTGAGCGACGCCACCGATGCGATACCAGGCCGGGTGCAGACGGAAACCGGTAATGGCTTCGATCACCGTGTACGCCTTCTGACGGTCGGTGAACGTGAAGAACACCGGGGTCATGGCGCCGACGTCCTGGATATACGTCCCCAGGAACAGCAGGTGGCTGGTGATACGGAAGAACTCGGCCATCATGATGCGGATGACGTCGACCTTCTCGGGCACCTTGATGCCGGCCAGCTTCTCGACCGAGAGCACGTACGGCAGGTTGTTCATCACGCCGCCGAGGTAGTCGATACGGTCGGTGTACGGGATGAAGCTGTGCCAGGACTGACGCTCGGCCATTTTCTCGGCACCACGGTGGTGGTAACCGACGTCAGGCACGCAGTCGACGATCTCTTCGCCGTCCAGCTGCAGGATGATGCGGAAGGCACCGTGAGCAGAAGGGTGGTTCGGACCGAGGTTGAGGAACATGTAGTCCTCGTTCGCGCCTGAACGCTTCATGCCCCAGTCTTCAGGCTTGAAGCGTGCAGCTTCTTCCTCAAGCTGTTGCTTGGCCAGGGTCAGGGTGAACGGGTCAAATTCGGTGGCACGGGCCGGGAAGTCCTTGCGCAGCGGGTGACCTTCCCAGGTCGGCGGCATCATGATGCGGGTCAAGTGCGGATGACCTTTGAAGTCGATGCCGTACATGTCCCAGACTTCACGCTCGTACCAGTTGGCGTTCGGCCAGATGCTGGTGACGGTCGGTACGCTGAGGTCGCTCTCGGACAAGGCGACCTTGATCATCACGTCACTATTACGTTCGATCGACATCAGGTGATAGAACACGGTGAAGTCGGCGCCGCTTGGCAGCCCTTGACGCTTGGTGCGCAGACGCTCGTCCACGCCGTGCAGGTCATAGAGCATGACGTACGGCTTGGGCAGGTTACGCAGGAAGCTGAGGACTTCGACCAGTTTGGCGCGGGCAACCCAAAGCACCGGCATGCCGGTGCGGGTAGGCTGGGCGGTGAACGCCTCGGGGCCAAAACGGTTGTTCAGTTCGACGACCACATCCTGGTCGTCTGCCTTATAAGGCGGGATGTACAGAGCACTGCCTGTAGTCATGGTTATTTATCGCTTTCGGTCAACGTAAAGAATGAAGCCAGTGTCTCGTTCTATGAAAGAAGCAGATCTGGATCAGACTTCGTCGGGGCTGCGCAGGTTGGTGACTGCGATTCGCTGTTCGCGGCGCTGTTCCTTTTGCGAAGGCATCTCGGCGCGATACACGCCTTGATCGCCGACGACCCAGGAAAGCGGACGACGCTCCTGTCCAATCGATTCCTGCAACAGCATCAAGCCTTGCAGAAAAGCTTCAGGACGGGGCGGGCAGCCAGGCACGTAGACGTCCACGGGCAGGAACTTGTCCACCCCTTGAACGACGGAGTAGATGTCGTACATGCCACCGGAGTTGGCGCACGAACCCATGGAGATAACCCATTTAGGTTCGAGCATTTGCTCGTAGAGACGCTGAATGATCGGCGCCATCTTGATGAAGCAGGTACCGGCGATAACCATGAAATCCGCCTGACGCGGCGATGCCCGGATAACCTCGGCGCCAAAGCGCGCGATGTCGTGGGGCGCCGTGAAGGCGGTGGTCATTTCCACGTAGCAGCACGAAAGACCGAAGTTATACGGCCACAGGGAGTTCTTGCGCCCCCAGTTGATCGTGCCGTTAAGCACGTCTTCGAGCTTGCCCATGAAGATGTTTTTGTGGACTTGATCTTCTAACGGATCGGAAACGGTTTCCCGCTCGCCGATCGGATACTGCTCGTTAGGAGCATCGGGGTCGATCCTGGTGAGATTGTATTGCATTGCCAAAGCCTCATTGTTTCAGCTTCGCCTGCCGCTTGCGCCGCGCTTCCGGAGCCCAGTCAAGGGCGCCCACTCGGAACAGGTAGACAAGACCTGCCAACAGAATTGCTATGAAAACGAGAGCTTCGACGAATCCGGTCCAGCCGCTTTCGCGGACGGACACAGACCAGGCAAAGAGAAAGAGGGCTTCGATATCGAAGATCACGAAGAGCATCGCGACCAGATAGAATTTGGCTGAGAGCCGTAAGCGGGCGCCACCTGTAGGTAGCATGCCGGACTCGAACGGTTCGTTTTTGCTGCGGCCCCAGGCTTTTGACCCAAGGAGGCTTGAGACGCCAAGCATGAAGGCACAGAGGCCGACGACGCCCAGAAGGAAAATGGCAAAGCCCCAGTTGTGGGCCATGAGTCCTGTCGCTTCGGGCATGCTGGAAATCCTTAACAGAGAGCAAAGGTCTCTGAGCTTGAAAAAGAAACAACGCAGTGACGATATGTCGCAGCAATCAATCCCGCTGATTTTATGGCACAACACGGTGCAAGTAAAATTCAGATAGCGAAATTATTGAATGGAATAAGGACATGGCGTACCTCAAAACCCCGGCGGCCCATGCGTTGCGGGCATTACGGGTTATTTCATCAATATTGTTTTGTTGGGAATGTAACGAACATAGTTTGAGCTAAATGATAATCAATATCGTTGCAGGTGGTTTTTAAACTGTTTATCGGGTGGGTGGCCGGAAAGTTGTCATATATGCGCGTTACTGCAAGTAGCGAGCGGGGTGGTTTTACTCTGTTTTTCTGATCTGGAAACGGCTCTGTATCAATGATTTTTCCTGGCTCACCACCGTCCCCTGTAGGAGCGAGCCTGCTCGCGATAGCGGTCTGTCAGGTCACATCTTTGCTGGATGTGCCGGCCTCATCGCGAGCAGGCTCGCTCCTGCAAGGGTTTTTACGGTGTTTGTTAAATCCCGGGCAAAAAAAACGCCCCGAACCAGTCGGGGCGTCTAGAGGTGCGACGTTGCGGTTAGCTCTTACTCGGTCCGCAACGGCCGTTTACTCAGTATCAGTGGAACTGTTCTTCTTCAGTCGAGCCGGTCAGCGCGGTAACCGAAGACGAGCCACCCTGGATCACGGTGGTCATGTCGTCGAAGTAGCCGGTGCCCACTTCCTGCTGGTGAGCCACGAAGGTGTAACCCTTGGCAGCGTCAGCGAACTCTTGCTCTTGCAGTTTCACGTAGGCAGTCATGTCGTTGCGGGCGTAGTCGTGCGCCAGGTTGAACATGCTGTGCCACATGTTGTGAATGCCGGCCAGGGTGATGAACTGGTGCTTGTAGCCCATGGCGGACAGTTCGCGCTGGAACTTGGCGATGGTCGCGTCGTCCAGGTTTTTCTTCCAGTTGAAGGAAGGCGAGCAGTTGTACGACAGCAGTTGGTCCGGGTATTCCTTTTTGATCGCTTCGGCGAAGCGGCGAGCCTCGTCCAGGTCCGGCTTGGCGGTTTCGCACCAGATCAGGTCGGCGTACGGAGCGTAAGCCAGGCCGCGAGCGATAGCTTGGTCCAGACCGGCGCGTACTTTGTAGAAACCTTCCTGGGTGCGTTCGCCAGTCACGAATGGCTGGTCGTACGGGTCGCAGTCGGACGTCAGCAGGTCAGCAGCGTTAGCGTCGGTACGAGCCAGGATGATGGTCGGAGTACCGGCAACGTCAGCCGCCAGACGAGCAGCGGTCAGCTTCTGTACCGCTTCCTGGGTAGGAACCAGTACCTTGCCGCCCATGTGGCCGCATTTTTTCACGGAAGCCAGCTGGTCTTCGAAGTGAACGCCGGCGGCGCCTGCTTCGATCATGCTCTTCATCAGCTCGTAAGCGTTCAATACGCCGCCGAAACCGGCTTCAGCGTCAGCTACGATTGGCGCGAAGTAGTCGATGTAGCCTTCGTCGCCCGGGCCTTTACCGGCTTTCCACTGGATCTGGTCAGCACGACGGAACGAGTTGTTGATGCGCTTGACCACGGTTGGAACCGAATCCACCGGGTACAGCGACTGGTCCGGGTACATCGATTCTGCGGAGTTGTTGTCCGCAGCGACTTGCCAGCCAGACAGATAGATCGCCTGGATACCGGCTTTGACTTGTTGCACAGCCTGGCCGCCGGTCAGGGCGCCCATGCAGTTGACGAAATCTTTCTCGGGACGGAAGGACGGCTTGGCACCCTGGGTCACCAGGTTCCAGAGCTTCTCGGCGCCCAGTTTTGCAAAGGTGTGCTCAGGTTGAACCGAGCCACGCAGGCGGACGACGTCAGCAGCGGAGTAAGCGCGTGTCACGCCTTTCCAGCGTGGGTTTTCAGCCCAATCTTTTTCGAGGGCTGCAATTTGCTGTTCGCGTGTCAGTGCCATGGAGATAAACCTCGTCGCGTCTTTTACGGAAAGTTGTTCTGCGGTGGAAAACTCATGCGCTCGCTGACCAGAAGCTTAGGGGTCAAGTCGGATTCGGCGGGATTGGCGACGGGATGAACGATGGGCTCGAGGGGAAGTGAGCAGGTAAGGGCGAACTGGCGAACGCATTCGGGCATCGTGGGCCGTGGTGCAAACTTCAGTGTGGAGCCGGGTTACCTAATTACGCTTCCGTCCCTCGGGACAACTTCGTTCCAGTCGGCAATCTCGTCAAACACACCTTGTGGGCGGTACAGACACGAAGCGGTTCGCGGGGTAGGTGCGAACATCGCCTCGAAGGCCCTTGCCAGGGCCCCTGATTAGCGGGAGCGAGGCCATCATGCCTTTGCTTTTTTAGATCGTCAAACGTTTTGTAGTGCTTTTTTTCAAGCACTACATCTTTGGTCTAATACGACTAATCAGTCAGTTATCGGTGGTTTAGTCCAAAGTCTCGACTTTCACTCGCAGGGTCATGTCATCCCGGCCTTGAGTCGAGTAGCTGCGGGTGAGGCCCTGTTTGTCGGCCTGGCTTTGGCGGTTTACGCCGGCGAGGGTAATCCATTCGCCAAGGCGGCCCGTGACGGTTGTGTCGGTGCTTTGCACATTCACTACATCGGGCCGTTCCTGGCTCATGCGGTCGCGGTTGGTGCTGATGTCCAGGTGCACGATATCGCCGGTGATGCTGGCGGTGACGTAGAAACCCTGGGTGACGTTGCGGTACTCGGTCTGGCTGCGCAGATCGCCATAGGAATCGGACTGGGTGCTGGTCAGCGGTACGCTCTGGCCGACCTGGATCAGTGCCGGTGCGCCTTCGCTGGCCTGGATCTGCTGGATGCCACCGTCACGACTGTCGGTGCTGCGATTGATAATTCGCGTCTGGCCGGCATTGTTGCCATTGACCGAGTAACCCTGGTCGCCCTGGAAGTTGTTTTCGCTGGTGTCTACGGTGATCAGCAGGCGTTTGGGCTGGGTGTCGAGTTGAGCGATAAGTGCTTTAAGTTCGTCGATCTTGCGCTGATCGGCGTTGACGATGAGTTGGTTACCGTAGGCGCTGACCTGGCCATCCTTGCCTAGAAAATCCTGTGCCATCGGCAGCATGTCAGCGCTGGTGTGGTAGTTCAGCGGCACCACCTCCGTAGCAGCGATGACTGAAAAGCTGCAAGTCACCAGCAATGTGGCGAGCAGGGTGCGTAGGGACATGTCCGTTATCTCCGACTGTGAATGCTTTGATATTGCCAGTTTGTCGGCCCGCGGTGGCGCTAGTTGAATCGCAGACAGCAAAACGCCCCGGCATCCGGAGATGGCGGGGCGTGTTGTGGTGTTCCTGTAGCGAGGGGATTTATCCCCGTTGGGTCGCGAAGCGGCCCCAAAAACTCCAACCACGGTACATCAGGATTACCGCATGCAATGGTTTAGCGACTGCTGCGCAGCCGAACGGGGTGGTGCGGCATTCCGATGAATCCCCTCACCACAGATTAATCCCCGCCGCTAGGTATCAAGCCGAGTGACGCACCATGTCCACATGCGGAATCCCTGCTTCCAGGAACTCCTCACTGACCAGGCTGAACCCCAGGCGCTCGTAGAACGCTGTGGCCTGCACCTGGGCGCTGAGCATCTGCTGCTTCAGGCCGCGTTTTTCAGCTTCACCGATCACTGCTTGCATCAGCGCATCGCCGACTTTCAAACCACGCCAGTCCTTGAGAACCGAAACCCGGCCGATGTGTCCATCGGGCAGCAGGCGGGCGGTGCCAATTGGAAAGTCGCCTTCGAAGGCCAGAAAATGCACCGCAGTCGCATCATCGGCGTCCCATTCCAGCTCAGGTGGAACGGTTTGCTCGGCAATGAACACCGTCTCACGAATGCGCCGGATCTCGGCGTTGTCCTTTTGCCAGTCTGCGACACGAACGTGGATTTTATTCATCAGCAAACCCCAGGCTTCCTTGCTTGATCAGTTCGCACAACAGGCCGCGACCGTCTTCATCGCTCAGCCACTCGCCGAGGTTTTCGGCGTGCAGCGCATCGGCGGCGCAAATCATCTTCAGCAACTCGCGCAGCTTGCCCGGCAGGTAACGGCTCTGGCCGCTGGCGAACAGCAGAAGGTCGTCATCTACTTCGGACCAGGCCAGGCGCGCGCTCGGATTGCGGATCAGGATCGCGCCTTCTTCGAGACTGGCGAGCAGGTCGTCTTCTTCGATTTCTTCCGGGCCCACCACCAGTTCCGGGTAGCGCGGCTCGGTCATGTACTGGCCGAACCAGGTCAGCAGCAGGCGTTCATCGCTCATGTGCTCGGCCAGCAAGGCTTTCAGGCGATCAAGGGCGTCGTGCTGAATCTGGTGCGGATCGACCGCCGGCAGCGCGTCGGCATCGGTGTAGCGCTCTTCGTCGGTCAGGAACTGGCTGAGGAAGTCGGTGAAGTGAGTCAGCACTTCAGAGGCGCTTGGGGCGCGGAAGCCGACCGAGTAGGTCATGCAATCGTCAACCGCAACGCCGCAATGGGCCAGGCGCGGTGGCAGGTAGAGCATGTCGCCCGGCTCCAGAACCCACTCATCGGTGGCTTCGAAGTCAGCGAGGATGCGCAGGTCGGCGTGTGGCAGCAGCGGACTTTCGGAATCGCACATCTGGCCGATTTTCCAGTTGCGCTTGCCGTGACCTTGCAGCAGGAACACGTCGTAGTTATCGAAGTGCGGACCTACGCTGCCGCCGGGGGCGGCGAAGCTGATCATCACGTCGTCGACGCGCCAGCTCGGCAGAAAGCGGAAGTTTTCCAGCAGTTCGCTGACTTCTGGCACGAATTGGTCAACGGCTTGAACCAGCAGGGTCCACTCGGTTTCCGGCAACTTGCTGAATTCGTCTTCGGCGAACGGGCCGCGACGCATTTCCCAAGGGCGCTCGCCGTTCTCGATGATCAGGCGCGATTCAACTTCTTCTTCCAGCGCCAGGCCGGCCAGTTCGTCGGCGTCGATCGGGCTTTCGAAATCAGGGATCGCCTGACGGATCAGCAGCGGTTTTTTCTGCCAGTAGTCACGCAGGAATTCGCGCGCCGTGATGCCGCCCAGAAGTTGAAGAGGAATGTCAGGATTCATGTGTAACCTATTGAAAAAAAGCACTTTTCAGACGGGAATAAAAACGCCCGGCGCTGCCGGGCGTCTCAAACGGGTACAGCGGTCGATCAGATGCGTTTGGCTTGGTCTACAGCGTTGCCAATGTAGTTCGCCGGGGTGAGCAATTTCAGCTCGGCCTTGGCGGCGGCAGGCATGTCCAGGCCATCGATGAAAGTTTGCAGTGCTTCAGGGCTGATGCCCTTGCCACGGGTCAATTCTTTCAGCTTTTCGTACGGGTTTTCGATGTTGTAGCGACGCATCACGGTCTGGATCGGCTCGGCCAGCACTTCCCAGCAGGCATCGAGGTCGGCAGCAATCTTCTGCGCGTTGAGCTCGAGTTTGCTGATGCCTTTGAGGCTGGCTTCGTAGGCGATCACGCTGTGGGCGAAGCCGACACCGAGGTTGCGCAGCACGGTGGAGTCGGTCAGATCGCGCTGCCAGCGGGAAATCGGCAGTTTGCTCGCCAGGTGCTGGAACAGTGCGTTGGCGATACCCAGGTTGCCTTCGGAGTTTTCGAAGTCGATCGGGTTGACCTTGTGCGGCATGGTCGACGAACCGATTTCGCCAGCGATGGTGCGCTGTTTGAAATACCCGAGGGAGATGTAGCCCCAGATGTCGCGGTCGAAATCGATCAGGATGGTGTTGAAGCGGGCGATCGCGTCGAACAGCTCGGCAATGTAGTCGTGCGGCTCGATCTGGGTGGTGTACGGGTTGAAGCCCAGGCCCAGCTCGTCTTCGATGAAGGCGCGAGCATTTTCTTCCCAGTCGATTTCAGGGTAAGCCGACAGGTGAGCGTTGTAGTTGCCCACTGCGCCGTTGATCTTGCCCAGCAGCGGAACGGCAGCGACCTGAGCGATTTGACGCTCCAGACGGTAAACCACGTTCGCCAACTCTTTACCCAGTGTGGTCGGCGAGGCCGGTTGACCGTGGGTGCGCGACAGCATCGGTACGTCAGCGAAGCGGATGGCCAGTTCGCGGATCGCTTCGGCGGTCTGGCGCATCAGTGGCAGCATTACATCATCACGGCCTTCGCGCAGCATCAGGGCGTGGGACAGGTTGTTGATGTCCTCGCTGGTGCAGGCAAAGTGGATGAATTCGCTGACAGCGGCGAGCTCAGGCAGCTTGGCAGCTTGCTCTTTGAGCAAGTACTCGATGGCTTTAACGTGGTGGTTGGTGGTGCGTTCGATCTCTTTGACGCGCTCGGCGTGCTCGAGCGCGAAG
>NZ_JBYVMF010000046.1:0-21725 GCF_058145095.1 Pseudomonas sp. MDV22-iso1 | reverse complement strand
AGCCCGGGCCGAAGAAAAACTTAACGTCGTGTCCGGGATTAGTTGACCACTACATACCCACTCGAAAAACAATGCTGCTGGCGACCGATCAACAGCAGTCGGTGTTGAACACCCTGGATGGGAACGGACGTCGGTCTATCGCCTATACGCCCTATGGTCATCGTTCACGGGAAAATGGCTTGCTCAGCCTGCTGGGGTTCAACGGCGAACCGCCGGACGCGCTGACCGGGCATTATCATTTGGGCAATGGATATCGGCAGTTCAACCCGGTATTGATGCGGTTCAACAGCCCGGACAGTTGGAGTCCGTTTGGGGACGGTGGGTTGAATGCTTATGCGTATTGCGGGGGGGATCCACGTAATCGAACTGATCCTACGGGGCATGTCTGGAAAATTGAAAAAGCCTTAAGGCGGTTTCTGGGATTAAGGCCAATTGGAGAAAAGGCCCCGTCTCGCGCGCAACTTTCTAAAAGGACAGAAAGCCTAAAACCCACCACACGTCCACCCCATTCACTTAGTCAAAGAGCGTATTCAATAAGTGATGCTCCCGATACAAACTCCATCACTCAACCGGAGCGCAGTATCAGGAAAGCAAATGCCCTCCCTAACACACGTTCAAATCCCAGACTTAACATTGATGTAAAGCCATCGCAGCGCCCCACTACCGTCCCACAAGTTGGCAAACACTTCCCACCCAAACCTTCACCATCTATCGACGTTGTTGAGGATATTGAAAGTTATACAAAATACGCAACTTTTGACCAACTTTACATTGACCACGGGAACAGTAGAGAAATACTCAACGCGCTTGGAAACCAGCCGTCAACATCAAAAATCCTGAGAAATCTCAGGATCACCGAGGAAGCAATACATATACGATTTTCTTAAAAATCACATGTATTCAATTGAATAAGGTAGCCCTAAACAGACATGGCTTTCACTCCGCTATCAACAATCCGGCTTATCCGCGGTAAACCGCCGAGCCGGATTCACCGCCGCGCCAAACTCACGCAGCGCCTTCGCCCCGATCAGCAACGGATAGTTGAAGCTGCTGCGATCCGTCAGATTGACCTCGACCGTACGCTTGACGTTACCCAGGCACAATTCCAGATCCACCACCGGCCGCTTGGTCGGCGCGGTCGCTTCATCGTCATCCGCGTCCTCTTCCGAGCGGGTTTTGATCTTGCTGATCCGCGCGATCTTGTGTTCGTAAACCTTGTTACTGGCGTCCTTGGTGGCAAGACGGAAACGCACCCACTCATCGCCATCACGGGTAAACATCTCGATGTCCTTGGCGGACAGCGACGCGGTCAAAGCTCCGGTGTCCATCTTGGCCTTGAGCACTTCGCCACCGATTTCCGGCAGCGCAATGTATTCGTATCGACCGTACAGCGTCGGCTCGGCGGCCAGAACCGGCAGGGCCACGAGGGAAAGCAGTGCAAGAAGGGATTTCACGTAATGGGCTTCCTTGGAAAGGTGGGCAGCGGGATTTTAGACAGTCTGTGAGTTATTCGTTCGCCCGTGAGGCCGCATCGCTGGCACATTCAACACAACACTTGAGCAAAGCATACCCAGCCAAAAGTGAAACATTCGTCGTCACCGATTTGGCCTGTCGCCCGAAGCTGCTTATCATGGCGCGCCCAAATGATTCCAAGAGTTACTTATGCGCCGCCTGCTCACCGGCTGTTTCGTCACCCTGCTGCTGTTGCTCAACACCCTCGTCCTGATCGGACCGCTGATGGTGTTCGCCTTGTTAAAACTTGTCCTGCCTGGCCGCTTTCGCGATGTCGCCTCCTGGGCGGTGATGTGGATCGCAGAGACCTGGGCCGAAATCGACAAGCTGATCTTCCGCCTGTGCATCCCCACCCAATGGGACATTCGTGGTGGCGACGATCTACGCGGCGACACCTCCTACCTGGTGGTCAGCAACCACCAATCCTGGGTCGACATTCCGGCCTTGATCCAGACGCTGAACCGACGCACGCCGTTCTTCAAATTCTTCCTCAAGAAAGAACTGATCTGGGTGCCGTTTCTGGGGCTGGCGTGGTGGGCTCTCGATTACCCGTTCATGAAACGCTACACCAAGGCCTTTCTGGCCAAACATCCCGAACTGGCAGGTAAGGATCTGGAGATCACCAAAGCCGCGTGCGAGCTGTTCAAGCGCCAGCCGGTTACGGTGGTCAACTACCTGGAAGGCACACGATTTACGCCGGCGAAAAGCCGTCAGCAGCAATCGCCCTTCAAGCACCTGCTCAAACCCAAGGCGGGTGGCGTGGCATTTGTGCTGGCCGCCATGGGTGAACAGCTGGACGCCATCCTCGATGTGACCGTCGTGTATCCACAGGTAAAAATTCCGGGGTTCTGGGATTTGATCAGCGGCAACGTGCCAAGGGTCATCATCGACATCAAAACCCGCGAACTCGACCCCGCCCTGTGGCAGGGCGACTACGAAAACGATCCGGTGTTTCGCGTACAAATCCAGAACTGGGTCAACCAGCTCTGGATCGAAAAAGATCAGCGCATCGACGCGTTGCGCGCCGAACGCCGTTGATTCAACTACCGGTACCGGCGCCCCAGATTCCGCCCAGGCTTTGCAGCAGCGAACCGCCAACGCCCTGCTGACCGAGGTACTGCAGGATCACCGGGGCAAACTGGCCGATCATGCCGCCGTCCATGCCCAACGCGCTGAACGCATTGTTCAGGTCATTGGTGTCCTTCACATTGCCGAGGGCGTTTTCCAGACCCGCCGATTTGCCCGACGAGCCAAGTAACCCGGCGAGCGCGCCCAATTGTCCGCCACCCGACAACGTGTCGATTCCCGGCACGCTTTTGGCCAATTCGGAATAGTCAGTCGAGCTCAATTGATTTTTCGCCAACCCCAGCATCGCGCTGGTACCGCCCACGGCCTGTTGCGGCGTCACGTTCAATTGGCTAAGCGCGCCCAGCAGGTCCGCCGTTTCCGGAGTCGGTGCTGCCGCTGTCGCTGCGTTATCACCCTTCATGCCTGAAATGGCATTGGCCGCATCGTTCAGGCTGAACTGAGCAAAGACCGGGCTGGCCGCCAGACTCATCAGCGAAGCCAGTGCAAAACCGCGTGAAATCTTCATCCAGACATCCTCTTGCGTCATGAAAAACCGCCCACTCAGGAACGGAAAAAACTGCCGATTGGACCGGGCATCAGCGGGCATGTTCCTCGGCCATGTATCCATTTTCACGCAGCGTACGTATAGGAAGTGTGAAACCCCGGATGCTATGCGATGAATGGCAAGTTTTGATGCTGCGACGAAGGCCCCGGGAGACCTGAAAGCGCGTCGACCCTAACAGTTCTGCTAGTACCCAATACCAGTGGATTAGGTCACTGTTTATCCCTGATCGATGCCCACTCCAGGGAGCCAACGCCCATGCAGACCCACAGTAAAACGCCGCTTTGCAGCTATCACTACGACGCTCTCGATCGGCTGGTCGACTGCAAACTGTCTGGACAGGAAAGCGCCCGGCGCTTTTATCAGAAGGATCGCTTGGCCACAGAGATCAATAGCACCGTCCAACACTCGATCATGCAGCACGACGATCACCTGCTGGCGCAACAGCAGCGCCGGACTGATGCCGTAGAAACCAGCCTGCTCGCCACCGATCAACAGCGATCTGTATTGAGCGCACTCAATGCGACCACTCCTCGGCCAGTAACCTACACACCTTACGGCCACCGCCCATTGGCCAGCGGCCTACTCAGCCTGCTCGGCTTCAACGGCGAATGGCCGGATCCGGTGACCTGGCATTATTTGCTGGGGAATGGGTATCGGGCGTTTAACCCGGTGTTGATGAGATTCAATAGCCCGGACAGTTGGAGTCCGTTTGGGAAGGGCGGGATGAATGCATATGCGTATTGCTCAGGTGAGCCGGTCAATCGATACGATTCAACAGGAAAAAGTTGGAGGTTAGTCAAAGCGAATCTGAAAATGATAAGCCGCATGAACGAACCCTTGGAAGTTCAATCCTCCCGAGCACTTCTAAAGAAACCAAGCAGCGGCAACATGTTGAATATCCAGCGAGTTGGGGAAGGCGCGTATTCCTTCGAGGATATTTACAAAGGCAAACGACGCCTGAATTTTGAGGCACACGGAGAGGAAACGGCCATTGACCAAACATCCAGAATAGGGGTTAACGGCGAGCTTTGGAGTGCCGAACGGCTGTGGAACTCTGTAAAAGGAAAAACAAACTTCGAGGACTTTGCGAATATTCGAATCATTGCCTGCTTCTCAGGCAACGGAGGAAACAGCTCATTTGCCGCAGCATTTTCAAAACTAAGCAAAACGCCCACCAAAGGCTATATCGGGAAAGTCCCTAGTGCGCCCTTACCGGAGATAATGGAAAAATTGTTTAGTGCTGTAAAAAACCAGTTTCCACTAGAGCCCTATGAATTTGTTAACACTTTCCACCATCAAGCCCATTACATCCGGAAGGCACCCAAAGATCGCAATACACCACACAACTTCAAGCCTATCAAATTCACACCATAATTATTCCCGCTCTTCCGCTTTCCTGAGTCCACCAACCCATAGGTATACACGCAATGTCATCATACCTTTACAACTACCAATACGACCCTCTGGATCAGCTGGTCGCGTGCTCGCTATCTGGACAGGAAAGCGCCCGACGCTTCTATCAAAAAGATCGCCTGGCCACGGAATTCAGCGGTGCCGTACAGCATTCGATCATGCAGCACGGAGACCAGTTACTGGCGCAACAGCAGCGCCGGACTGATGCCGTAGAAACCAGCCTGCTCGCCACCGATCAACAGCGATCTGTATTGAGCGCACTCAATGCGACCACTCCTCGGCCAGTAACCTACACACCCTACGGCCACCGCCCATTATCAAGCGGCTTGCTTAGCTTGCTCGGCTTTAACGGCGAACGGCCTGATCCAGTGACCGGGCATTATTTGCTAGGGAATGGCTATCGGGCGTTTAACCCGGTGTTGATGCGGTTCAATAGCCCGGACAGCTTAAGTCCTTTTGGGAAGGGGGGGCTGAACGCGTATAGCTATTGCGAGGGTAATCCGGTGAGTCGACGAGACCCAAATGGGCACTGGTCTATTTCAGGAGCATTTAACTGGCTATGGGGCGCATTTACGCGCCCTACACAATCGCGCGCCTCCACGAATATAGCCGCCGTAAACAGACCGGCTGGAAGCAGTTCTTCTATCGGTACCGTCGCATCGCGGACCGGCACCATAGATCAACGCTCTCGCTTATCGGATATAAGTATTATAGCCCACCGAAATCAAACACCGGACGTGCCTCAGCTTCGCAGCCTGTCGCAGTCGGCGATCCCAGAGCCTCCCGTTCCGGCATATCCAAATCTGGGACCTGAGGATTGGTTAGATCTTGAAAGTGTCTTCCAGATTGCACCGTACGAGGCAACACAAGAAGAGCTGACGATGGTATTAAACCAAACTTGGAATAATAGACAAAGGCGATCGAGCCCGCTCGATTCAATAGTGTTTTTGAATCAGTTCGTCCGCGATTGAGACAAAGAATCTTTGCATCAGTCCACTTCAGGGTCAGCCACCATGCAGACTTACAGTAAAACGCTGCTTTGCCGCTACCACTATGACCCTCTGGACCGACTGGTCGATTGCACATTTCGTGCTTATGAGCCAGCAACGGAAACCACCACGGACAACTTGGCTTCGCAAATAAATCAAGTCCCATTAAGACGACCTCCCGCATATTCGCCTCAAGAATATCCGCCTCCTTATGATTTTTTTTCAAGTCGCGCTTCAATGAGTTCAGATATCGGGACTTCCGCGCCTTATCTCCAAAGAGGTGGTTCTGCGCCGATGGCGGGCACACCCCCTCCTCTTTATACAGGCAATCACCCCCTGATATTAAGTTCAGTACAACAGATAAAACTGCACTACAAACTCGATCAAAGACTTGCGCACTTACATCGAATAGAGAACGTTACTAACCGCATCGAGTCAATTCCGAACTCCATGCAAGCGACCATCGAATCGCTAACAAATCAAATAAATAGCTACCGAAGCATGCTAGGTCAGCCCCCTATCTACAGTAGGATTCAACAAGTACGAGAGTCTATTTAAGAACCGTCTGTAAAACAGAAGGGCGCCACTTCGACGCCCTTCTGTACATCACACGTTCTCACGCCGCACTAAACAACTTATGCGGATCAATCACAAACTTCTTCGGCACGCCCGCATCAAACTCGCCATACCCACGCGGCGCGTCATCCAGGCTGATCACTTCCACACCCACGATGTCCGCGATATGAATACGGTCCCACATGATCGCCTGCATTAGCTGGCGGTTATATTTCATCACTGGCGTCTGACCAGTGTGGAAGCTGTGGGATTTAGCCCAGCCCAAACCGAAGCGGATGCTCAGGCTGCCCATTTTCGCAGCAGCGTCCACGGCACCTGGATCCTCTGTCACGTACAGCCCTGGGATACCGATTTTGCCCGCAACACGCACCACGCCCATCAACGAGTTGAGCACAGTCGCAGGCGCTTCGTGCTTCACGCCATCATGACCATGACCGCGTGCCTCGAAGCCCACGGCGTCGACGGCGCAATCCACTTCCGGCTCACCCAGCAGTGCGGCGATCTGTTCGTGCAGCGGGGTGTCCAGGGACAGGTCAGCGATTTCGAAACCCTGAGCCTTGGCGTGCGCCAGGCGGACGGTGTTGACGTCACCGATGATCACCACGGCAGCGCCCAGTAGGCGAGCAGAGGCGGCAGCCGCCAGACCGACCGGGCCGGCACCTGCGATGTACACAGTGCTGCCTGGACCAACGCCGGCAGTCACTGCACCGTGGTAACCGGTGGGCAGGATGTCGGAAAGACAGGTCAGGTCGCGGATTTTTTCCATCGCACGATCGCGGTCCGGCAGTTTCAGCAGGTTGAAGTCAGCGTACGGCACCATCGCGTATTCAGCCTGGCCGCCAGTCCAGTCGCCCATGTCGACATAGCCATAAGCGCCACCAGGACGCGCCGGGTTAACGCTCAGGCAAACGCCGGTGTGCATCTCTTTGCAGGAACGGCAGCGCCCGCACGCGACGTTGAACGGCACCGAGACCAGGTCACCGATTTGCAGGTTCTCGACGTCGCTGCCCTTCTCGATCACTTCACCGGTGATTTCGTGGCCCAGGACCAGGCCGGTCTGGGCGGTGGTGCGACCGCGCACCATGTGCTGATCGGAACCACAGATGTTGGTGGACACCACGCGCAGGATGACGGCGTGATTAATCTTCCTGCCGCGCGGGTCCTGCATTTTTGGATAGTCGATTTTCTGTATTTCGACTTTGCCATTGCCGAGATACACCACACCACGATTGCCAGACATGCTTTCACCTCGCTGTTGTTTTTATGTAGCGATCGCGTCGCCATCAATGGGCGGCGCGTTGTTTGCTCGGGTTATTGCCTGTGTCTTTTGCGTTGTTTGTCAGGACCTCATCGCGAGCAGGCTCACTCCTACAGTGAACGTTGGTGTGACCGGGATCTGTGGGCAGACACAAATCCACTGTAGGAGTGAGCCTGCTCGCGATAGCTATCTAAAGAACGACCGTGCGATTGGCGTTCAAAAACACCCTTCGCTCAATGTGATACCCAACAGCCCGCGCCAACGTCAGCCCCTCGATATCCCGCCCCTTGGCGATCAAATCTTCCGGGTAATGGCTATGGTCTACCGCCTCCACGCCCTGGGCGATGATCGGGCCTTCATCCAGGTCGTTGTTGATGTAATGCGCCGTCGCGCCCACCAGTTTCACACCCTTGTTGTACGCCTGGTGATAAGGCTTGGCGCCCTTGAAACCCGGCAGCAGGGAGTGATGGATATTGATCGCCTTGCCGTCGAGTTTGCGGCACAGCTCGGGCGAAAGGACCTGCATGTAGCGGGCTAGAATCACCAGTTCGGCGCCGGACTCTTCGATGACCTGCCATACCTGACGTTCCTGTGAGGGCTTGTCGTTCGGGTCCAGCGGGAAGTGGTAATACGGAATCTGATGCCAGTCGGCCAACGGCTTGAGGTCCGGGTGATTGGAGACCACGGCGGCCACGTCCATCGACAACTGGCCGATGCGCTGGCGGTAAAGCAAATCGTTGAGGCAGTGATCGGCCTTGGAGACCATGATCACCACTTTCGGCCGGTAGTTCGGCGCGGTCAGTTCGAAGATCATGCCGAAGGCTGCACCGCGTTCTTGCAGACCGGCGCGAAACGACTGCTCGTCGAAGCCGTCGGGCTGGCGAAATTCCACTCGAATGAAAAAACGCCCGGAGAGCCGATCATCGAAGGAATGGTGCTCGGTAACGTAGCAACCCTGCTCGAACAGAAAGCGGGTCACCGCATCCACAGTGCCGAGGACGCTTGGGCAGTCGGCGGTCAGAATCCATGTGTCTGGTGCGCGGCTCATAGTGCGGTGACTCCTGCTGCAAATTAGGTGTTCACATAAAACCTGTGGCGAGGGGATTTATCCCCGTTGGGCTGCGAAGCAGCCCCAAAAAAGTCGATTCAAACAAATCGGGATAACGAGTGGTGAGGTTTAAGGGCTGCTTCGCAGCCCAACGGGGATAAATCCCCTCGCCACAACAGCCCCTCGTCCTTAAGAGAGTGAATCAAGCCTGAACACTCAGCCCATACTCAGCGGCAGCATCCTGCAACCACAACCACCAGTAATCCGAGAAACTGCGGCGAATCAGCAATTCCCAGGTGTCTTCAGCGGTATGGCGAATCACCAGCTGTGATTTGGCAAACACGGTACCCACCGCCTTACCCACCGGAAAGCTGTTCGGGTGCACGTCATAGCTGGTGGATTTCATCAGCACCTGACGCACATTCGGGCCGCTCAGTTCGAGGATCTGCTGGCCGCCACTGACGTTGACGATCTGAATGTGCAAATCGCCCAACGCTTCGCGGAGTTTTTGTTCGGCAGCGAATTCTTCACCGGTTGGCACGATCAGCAGCCATTCATCCGGCCCCATCCATTGCAGGCTGGTTTCGCCTTTGACGATCACGCTGAGGGCGCCTGGCAGTTCAATGCCGAGGGCCTTGTGCACGCCGGCAGAGAATGCCGCATCGTGTCCATCACCACGAATGGTCAGATGGCCAAGCAGTTTTTTCTCACGCACGATCACACCGGCGTTTTTGCGCCCTTTGCCCACCAGGCTGGCGAGGTCGGCATGGTGCAGCGACGACTCGGCCTTGGCCCCGGTGGTTGGACGTTGTTGGTAAACATTGGCTGCGGTCATAAAGCACCTTTCCTGAATTCTGTTGGTTCCTGTGGTGGCGGCACTGCCGTCATCGCCAGCAGGCTAGCTCCCACATTCAACCGCGTTCACCTGTGGGAGCTAGCCTGCTAGCGATAGCGGTAGCCGACTCTCCACAGGACACGAGGCCACTAAACGTTCTGGCGCTCACCCTTCGGATCAAAGAACACCGAAGAAACGATTTCCGCCTCGATCACGCTGCCGTCAGCCAGCGGTGCGAACACTCGCTCACCCATCCGGCTCAGCCCGCCTTTCACCACGCCCATGGCAAACGAATAGCCCAGGGAGTTGTGCGCATAGCTGGACGTCACGTGGCCGACCATGCTCATCGGAATCGCTTGCTTGGTGTTAAACACAAGCTGCGCACCTTCCGGCAGCCATTTGTTCGGATCGATCGGCTTGAGGCCCACCAACTGCTTACGCTGATCCCGCACACAGTCTTCACGGTTCATGCCGCGCCAGCCGATCCACGAGAACGGTTTGGTGCGACCCACACACCAGCCCATGTTCAGGTCGTCCGGGGTCATCGAGCCGTCAGTGTCCTGACCGACGATGATGAAGCCCTTCTCGGCCCGCAGTACGTGCATGGTTTCGGTGCCGTACGGTGTCAGGTTGTACTGCTTGCCCGCCTCGACAATTTTTTCCAGCACGCCCATCGCATAGTCGGCCTGAACGTTGACTTCGTACGACAGCTCACCGGTAAACGAAATCCGGAAGACCCGCGCCGGCACGCCAGCCACCAGGCCTTCTTTCCAGGTCATGAACGGGAACGCTTCGTTGCTCAAGTCGATGTCGGTGACGTGACTGAGCAGCTTGCGGCTGTTCGGCCCGGACAAGGTCATGGTCGCCCAGTGATCGGTGACCGACGTGAAGTACACCTTCAGGTCTGGCCATTCGGTCTGCTGATAGATCTCCAGCCACTGCAACACGCGTGCAGCGCCGCCGGTGGTGGTGGTCATCACGAAATGATTGTCGGCGAGGCAAGCGGTTACGCCGTCGTCGAACACCATGCCATCTTCTTTGCACATCAGGCCGTAACGCGCCTTGCCCACGTCGAGCTTGGTCCAGGCGTTGGTGTAGATACGGTTGAGGAACTCACGCGCATCCGGGCCCTGGATGTCGATTTTGCCCAGGGTCGAGGCGTCCAGCAGGCCGACACTGTCGCGCACGGCTTTGCATTCGCGCTTCACGGCGGCGTGCAGGTCTTCACCGTTTTTCGGGAAGTACCATGGACGTTTCCACTGACCGACGTCTTCGAACTCGGCGCCATTTTTCACGTGCCAGTGATGCAGCGCGGTGAAGCGCACAGGTTCGAAAATGTGCCCGCAGTGACGACCCGCCACGGCACCGAAGGTCACCGGTGTGTAGTTGGGACGGAACATCGTGGTGCCCATCTGCGGGATGGTCACGTTTAGCGAACGGGCGGCAATGGCCAGACCGTTGACGTTACCCAGCTTGCCCTGGTCCGTACCGAAGCCCAGCGCGGTGTAGCGTTTGACGTGCTCGACCGACTCGAAACCTTCGCGGGTCGCCAGTTCGATGCCGCCAGCGGTGACATCGTTCTGGAAGTCGACGAATTGCTTCGGCGCTCGTGCAGAGTTCTTTTCATGAGGCACCTGGAACAGCGCCAGGGTCGGCTCTTCGAGACGGCTGAGGGCCTTCGGCAACGAGCCTTCGACCGCACCGAAGCCGGCTTCGCTGGCTGCGCGTGCGCCACCTTCGAACCCATCGGCCAGGGAATCGCCGAGACCGTAAACGCCGTTGATTCCGCCGACGCACACACGTTTCTGCGGTGCTTCGCCCGGTACAAAACCGAGGATGTCTTCACGCCAGGTCGGCTTGCCGCCCAGGTGCGAAGCCAGGTGAACCACCGGGCTGTAACCGCCGGAACTAACGACCAGGTCGCAATCAAGCCACTCACCCGGACTGGTCACTGCGTGAGCTTTGACATCAATCGCCGCCACGCGAGCAGCGGTCACGCGCTTGGTGCCACGGGCTTCGATCACGGCGCTGCCGGTCAGGATGCGAATGCCTTTTGCGCGTGCTTCCTCAACCAGTGCACCGCGAGGATTGCTGCGAGCATCGGCGATGGCCACGACTTGCAGGCTGGCATCGAGCCAATCAAGCGCCACGCGGTAGGCGTGATCGTTGTTGGTCGACAGCACGAGTTTTTTGCCCGGTGCCACGCCGTAACGACGCACGTAGGTCGACACAGCGCCGGCGAGCATGTTGCCCGGCACGTCGTTGTTGCCGTAAACCAGCGGACGCTCGTGAGCGCCGGTCGCCAGGACCACGCGCTTGGCGCGAACACGGTGGATACGCTGACGCACCTGGCCAATCGGTGCGCGGTCACCAAGGTGATCGGTCAGGCGCTCGTGAATGGTCAGGAAGTTATGGTCGTGGTAACCGTTGACCGTAGCGCGGGGCAACAGCAGCACGTCCGGGGTGTTTTTCAATTCGTTGATGACGCTGGCAACCCATTCCACGGCCGGTTTGCCGTCGAGGCTTTCGCGGGAGTCGAGCAGGCTGCCGCCGAACTCTTCCTGTTCATCGGCGAGGATCACGCGGGCGCCGCTACGGGCCGCCGCCAATGCTGCGGCGAGACCTGCAGGGCCACCGCCGACGATCAGCACGTCGCAGTGCTGGTTCATGTAGTCGTAGGTGTCCGGATCGTTCTCGGTCGGCGAGCGGCCAAGACCGGCAGCCTTACGAATGTACTTCTCGTACGTCATCCAGAACGATTGCGGGTACATAAAGGTTTTGTAGTAGAAGCCCGGTGGCATCAGCTTGCCGCCGACCTTGCCGAGAATCCCCATCATGTCGTTGTTCACGCTCGGCCAGCCGTTGGTGCTGGTGGCGACCAAACCTTGGTACAGCGCTTGTTGCGTGGCACGCACGTTCGGGATCTGCGTGGCTTCGGTGGCACCGATCTGCAGCACCGCGTTCGGCTCTTCGGCACCGGCAGCGAAGATGCCCCGTGGACGGGAATACTTGAAACTGCGGCCGATGATATCCACACCGTTGGCGATCAGGGCGGCAGCCAGGGAATCGCCTTCAAAGCCTTTGTAGGTCTGGCCGTTGAAGGTGAAGCTCAGCACTTTGTTGCGGTCGATCCGTCCGCCGTTGGACAGGCGATTGATCTGGCTCATACCTTCTCTCCCAGAGCCGTCGTGGCCGCTTTCGGGCTATCGGTCTTGTCGGTGAATTGTGGCTTGGTGCCGATCTTGTAGGTCTCGAGAATCTCGTAGGTCACGGTGTCGCGGGTCGCGTTGAAGTACTGGCGGCAACCAGCGGCGTGAATCCACAGTTCGTGGTGCAGACCGCGAGGGTTATCGCGGAAGAACATGTAGTCGCCCCACGCCTCGTCGGTGCAGGTCGTCGGGTCCAGTGGACGCGGGATGTGCGCCTGGCCGGATGCGTGGAATTCCTCTTCGGAGCGCAGCTCGCCGCAGTGAGGACAGAAGATATGCAACATGGGGATTTCTCCTGTTAGTGGGCAACCGCAGCAGCGCCGTGTTCATCGATCAACGCACCGTTGTGGAAACGGTCGATGGAGAAAGGTGCGGCCAATGGGTGCATTTCACCCTTGGCCAGGCTCGCGGCAAATACGTTGCCCGAGCCAGGTGTAGCCTTGAAGCCGCCGGTGCCCCAACCGCAGTTGAAGAACATGTTCGGGACCGGGGTTTTCGAGATGATCGGGCAGGCATCCGGCGTGGTGTCGACGATGCCGCCCCACTGCCGGTTCATGCGTACGCGCGACAGCACCGGGAACATCTCGACGATGGCCTGGATGGTGTGCTCGATCACCGGGTACGAACCGCGCTGGCCGTAGCCGTTGTAGCCGTCGATACCGGCGCCGATCACCAGGTCGCCCTTGTCGGACTGGCTGATGTAACCGTGCACCGCGTTGGACATGATCACGCTGTCGATAATCGGCTTGATCGGCTCGGACACCAGCGCTTGCAGCGGGTGGGATTCGATCGGCAGGCGGAAACCGGCGAGCTTGGCCATGTGCCCGGAGTTACCGGCAGTGACCACACCAACGCGCTTGGCGCCGATGAAGCCCTTGTTGGTTTCAACGCCGATGCACACACCGTTTTCCTTGCGAAAACCAATCACTTCGGTCTGCTGGATCAGGTCCACGCCCAAGGCGTCAGCGGCGCGGGCAAAACCCCAGGCCACGGCATCGTGACGGGCCACGCCGCCGCGACGCTGAACGGTCGCGCCCATCACCGGGTAGCGGGTGTTCTTCGAGCAGTCGAGGTACGGAATCTCGTCGGCCACTTGCTTGGCATCGAGCAGTTCACCGTCGACGCCGTTGAGGCGGTTGGCGCTGACCCGACGTTCGGAATCACGGATGTCCTGCAGGGTGTGGCACAGGTTGTAGACGCCGCGCTGGGAGAACATCACGTTGTAGTTCAGGTCCTGGGACAGGCCTTCCCACAGTTTCATCGCGTGTTCGTACAGGTGCGCCGACTCGTCCCACAGGTAGTTGGAGCGAACGATGGTGGTGTTGCGCGCGGTGTTACCGCCGCCCAGCCAGCCTTTCTCGACCACGGCCACGTTGGTGATGCCGTGCTCTTTGGCCAGGTAGTAAGCGGTCGCCAGACCGTGGCCGCCACCGCCGACGATGACCACGTCATAGACCTTTTTCGGGGTCGGCGTGCGCCACATCTTCTGCCAGTTTTCGTGATGGCTGAGGGAGTGTTTGAAGAGGCCGAAGCCTGAGTACCGTTGCATAGTCATTTACTCCAAAACCGCACTCAGCGATAAACCGGGAAGTCCGCGCACAGAGCCGAAACCTGCTGGGCAACATTGGCCTCGACATCGGCGTCGCCGAGGTTGTCGAGGATGTCGCAGATCCAGCCGGCCAACTCGACACACTGCGTCACCTTGAAGCCGCGCGTGGTCACCGCCGGGGTGCCGATGCGCAGGCCGGAGGTCACGAATGGGGACTGTGGATCATTCGGCACGGCGTTCTTGTTCACAGTGATGTGGGCGCGACCGAGGGCTGCGTCCGCCTCTTTGCCGGTGAGGCCCTGACGGATCAGGCTGACCAGGAACAGGTGGTTATCGGTGCCGCCGGACACTACATCGTAGCCGCGTTTGATAAATACGCCGGCCATGGCCTGGGCATTGTCGATGACTTGTTGCTGGTAGGCCTTGAAGCCCGGCTCCAGCGCTTCCTTGAAGCACACCGCCTTACCGGCGATCACGTGCATCAGCGGGCCGCCCTGACCACCGGGGAACACGGCAGCGTTGAATTTCTTTTCCAGCTCTTCGTTGGCCTTGGCCAGGATCAGACCGCCACGTGGACCGCGCAGGGTTTTGTGGGTGGTGGTGGTGACCACGTCGGCGTACGGCAGCGGGTTCGGGTACAGGCCAGCGGCGACCAGACCGGCCACGTGGGCCATGTCGACGAACAAGTACGCACCGACCTTGTCAGCGATCTGACGGAAGCGCGGGAAGTCCAGGGTCTTCGAATAAGCCGAGAACCCGGCGATGATCATTTTTGGCTTGTGCTCGACTGCCAGGCGCTCGACTTCGTCGTAGTCGATCAGGCCGGTGGTGGTGTCGATACCGTACTGCACTGCGTTGTAGAGCTTGCCGGAGAAGCTGACTTTGGCGCCGTGGGTCAAGTGACCGCCGTGGGCCAGGCTCATGCCCAGCACGGTGTCGCCTGCATTCAGCAGCGCGAGGTAAACAGCAGCGTTGGCCTGGCTGCCGGAGTGCGGTTGCACGTTGGCATAGTCCGCACCGAACAGTTGTTTGGCGCGCTCGATGGCCAGGGCTTCAACCTTGTCCACGTGCTCGCAGCCACCGTAGTACCGCTTGCCCGGATACCCTTCGGCGTATTTGTTGGTGAGGCCACTGCCTTGCGCTTCCATGACGCGTTTGCTGGTGTAGTTCTCTGACGCGATCAGCTCGATGTGATCTTCCTGACGTTGCTCTTCGGCATTCATCGCCGCCAGCAGTGCATCGTCGTAACCCTGGATCTGGTCTTGCTTGCTGAACATCGCGTCTCTCCCAGCGGCGGTGGTGCGCCATTCGTCTCGGTGAGGCACGTACCTTTCGGCAGTGCCCTTTGAATGCGATGGTATGACCGGCGCAGACAGGCCAAATGCCTACGGACGCCACGCAAAGGTGCGTTTACGACATGGCGGGAAATGACCTGAAGCGGGCAGCTCGACGTGGCGAGGGGATTTATCCCCGTTCGGCTGCGAAGCAGTCGCAAAGTCAGTCAACGACGGGGATAGGGGGGAAATACCAAGGGACCGCTACGCGCTCCAACGGGGATGAATCCCCTCGCCACGGGGGAAGGTCAGTCCAAGAGTTGGCGCAAGGCCAGAAGCGCCAGGAAATGCGCGGGATAAAGCGCATACGCCCAGCGGCGCATTGGCGGTGGTTGGAGATGCCTGGCATGTTGCAACAAGAACAGCCCGATCAATGGCGCGACCAGACACACGGCGATGCCAAGGATGGCCGCACTGTTACCGAACCGGGCAGAGTGATACAGCACCTCCCATTGATTGGCAGCGAGGCATACAACCCCCGGCAACAGGCTGAAATACCAGGGCCGCCTGATCACCAGCAACATCGCCAGCGGCAGCAGCACGCCGAAGAAACCGAACATCAGTCGATCCGGAACAAGAGCCGCCAGCACCACGGCACCCACTGCCAGCAGCCGCGTCTGCAGCGTGTTGTGCTGCCAGCCCCGCGCCACCAACAACCCCAACACCAACGTTGGCATCACGTTCAAGGTGTCGGGATCCGGCATGAACATGCGGTAGGGTATTTCACTGATGGCGCTGAACAGCAGCAGCCAACCGAGGTATCGCCATTGGCCGTCCTGCGTCATTGCACGCGCCCGAGCCAGGTTCGCCGCCATCGCCAGACAAAACCACGGGAACGCCAACCGCCCCGGCACATACAGCAGATCAACGGAGTAACCGACATATCGCAGGTGATCGAGCACCATGCTCAACAGCGCCAGCCACTTGAGCAGATCGAGTGCCCCGTCCCGTTGAGTCATGTGCATAATTGCCCATCGTCATTGTATTTTTCTGACAGATACATCGCGTGTGCTCCCCGGACGATCTTCGGTAAAGTGCGCACCATCATTGACCACGAAGCCCTTCACCATAAGAGCCTCGCACACGGAAGCCGGCCATGACCGACAAGAGCCAACAATTTGCCAGCGACAACTATTCCGGTATCTGCCCTGAAGCCTGGGCTGCCATGGAACAGGCCAACCACGGCCACCAACGCGCTTACGGCGACGATGAGTGGACAGCTCGCGCCTCCGATCAATTCCGCAAACTGTTCGAAACCGACTGCGAAGTGTTCTTCGCCTTCAACGGCACCGCCGCCAACTCCCTGGCCCTGTCATCGCTGTGCCAGAGTTACCACAGCGTGATCTGCTCGGAAACCGCCCACGTCGAAACCGACGAATGCGGCGCGCCGGAGTTCTTCTCCAACGGCTCCAAGCTGCTCGTCGCACGCACTGAAAACGGCAAGCTGACCCCGGAATCGATCCGCGAAGTCGCCCTCAAGCGCCAGGATATCCACTACCCGAAACCGCGCGTCGTGACCCTGACCCAGGCGACCGAAGTCGGCAGCATCTACACCCCCGAAGAAATCCGCGCCATCAGCGTCACCTGCAAAGAGCTCGGCCTGAACCTGCACATGGACGGCGCGCGGTTCTCCAACGCCTGCGCATTTCTGGGCTGCTCTCCAGCCGACTTGACCTGGAAGGCCGGCGTCGACGTGTTGTGCTTCGGCGGCACGAAAAACGGCATGGCGGTGGGTGAAGCGATCCTGTTCTTCAACCATAAACTGGCAGAAGACTTCGATTACCGCTGCAAACAGGCCGGTCAGCTGGCTTCAAAAATGCGCTTCCTGTCGGCGCCTTGGGTCGGGATTCTGGAAAACGACGCCTGGCTCAAATACGCCCGCCACGCCAACCACTGCGCGCAGTTGCTGGCTGAACTGGTCAGCGACATTGCGGGCGTGGAACTGATGTTCCCGGTGCAGGCCAACGGTGTATTCCTGCAACTCTCGGAACCGGCCATCGCCGCCCTGACCGCCAAGGGCTGGCGCTTCTACACCTTCATCGGCAACGGCGGCGCACGCTTCATGTGCTCGTGGGATACCGAAGAAGAACGCGTCCGCGAACTGGCGGCGGATATCCGCGAAGTCATGTCCCGCTGATCCCGTCGAGCAGCTACCCAAATACCGTGTGGTGAGGGGATTTATCCCCGTTCGGCGGCGCAGCCGTCGTAAAACCAGCCAATGCGGTCTGCCAGACAGACCGCATTCCCAGTATTTGGGGCCGCTTCGCAGCCCAACGGGGATAAATCCCCTCGCCACAAGGGCGCTCCTCCACTCCCAGCCTGCGTCAGCTCCATCGTCTACATTGTTTGTCGAGCCCTCCGCTCAGACAACAATAACCAGGAGCGTACGCATGTCACTAAAAGGCAAAACCCTGTTCATCACCGGTGCCAGCCGTGGGATTGGTCGTGAAATCGCGCTGCGTGCCGCGCGGGACGGGGCCAATATTGTGATTGCTGCAAAAAGCGCCGCGCCCCACCCCAAATTGCCGGGGACTATTTTCAGCGTGGCGCAGGAAGTTGAAGCGGCGGGCGGCAAGGCGTTGGCCTTGCAAGTGGACGTGCGTGATGAACTCGCGGTGTGCGAGGCGCTGGCTCAAGCCAACGAACATTTCGGCGGCATCGATGCGCTGATCAACAATGCCGGCGCGATCAAACTGACAGGCGTTCAGCACATCGAACTCAAGCGCTTCGACCTGATGCACCAGATCAACACCCGCGCCGTTCTCCTGTGCAGCCAGGCCGCCCTGCCCTATCTGAAAAAAACCAATGGCCACATCCTCAACCTGTCGCCGCCGTTGAACCTGGCGACGAAATGGTTCGCGCAATACAGCCCCTACACCGTGACCAAATACGGCATGAGCATGCTGACGCTGGGCATGAGCGAGGAATTCAAAAACTACGGCATCAGCGTCAACTCGTTGTGGCCGCAGACCATGATTGCCACTGCTGCCATCGAATTTCAGCTGGGTTCGCGCGAGTCCTTCAAGCACGCACGAACGCCGGCGATCATGGCGGATGCGGCGCATGTGATTTTGAGCAGCGTTAATCGCAGCATGACTGGACGGCTGCTGATTGATGAAGAGATTCTGAGAGAAAACGGAGTGAAGGATTTTGAAGGTTATCGGTTTGAACCGGACTCCACCGACAAGCTGATGACAGACCTGTTCATAGACTGAAACACCCAAACTCCCTATAGGACTGTAGGAGCTGTCGAGTGAAACGAGGCTGCGATCTTTTGATCTTTCTTTTAAAAGCCAAAGTCAAAAGATCGCAGCCTCGTTTCACTCGACAGCTCCTACACAGCTCCTACCGGGGAGATTCGGCGGGTGTCAGAACTCGATCCGCACATCCCCTTTCGGCACGCTGCAGCACGACAGGATATAACCCTCGGCCTCGTCTTCCTCGGTGATGCCGCCGTTGTGCTCCATCTCCACCTCGCCGCCCAGTTTCAACACCTTGCATGTCCCACAGATCCCCATCCCGCAGGCTTTCGGAATCAGCAGGCCGAGCTTGGCGGCTGCCGCATGCACGGTTTCCCCGGGCGCCACACGAATGCTTTTCCCGGAAGCAATGAACTCTACCTGGTGCAGATCCGCCAGATCGACTTCAGGCGCATCCGCCGCTATCTCGGCTTGCTCCACCGCATCGGCACGGGCTTCCGGTGGCGTCGCGCCGAAGGATTCCTCGTGATAACGCGACATGTCGAAACCAACCGTTTCGAGCATGCGCTTGACCGCATTCATGTACGGCGTCGGCCCGCAGCAGAACACTTCGCGCTCCATGAAGTCCGGCGCCATCAGTTCGAGCATCTTGTGGTTCAGGTAACCGCGATAACCGGCCCACGGCTCGCCCAGACCATGCTTCTCGCAGATCAGGTGCAGGCTGAAGTTATCGATTCGCGAAGCCATGTGTTCCAGCTCGCGGTGATAGATGATGTCTTTGGGCGAACGAGCGCTGTGGATAAACACCATGTCGACGTTGCCGTTGGTGTCGTAGAACCAGCGTGCCATCGACATCACCGGTGTAATGCCGACGCCGCCGCTGAGGTACAGCACTTTCGGCGCGGTGAAGTCCATGGCGTTGAACAGCCCGACCGGTCCGTGCACCGCCAGTTCCTGACCTTCATGCAGGGTGTCGTGCAACCAGTTGGACACCTTGCCCCCCGGCACGCGCTTGATGGTCACCGAAAAGCTGTAAGGCACCGACGGCGAGCTGGAAATGGTGTAGGAGCGCATGATCGGCACGCCCTCGATTTCCAGCTCCAGGGTGACGAACTGCCCCGGCTTGAAGAAGAACAGAATCGGCTGGTCGGCCATGAAACAGAAGGTGCGCACGTCCCAGGTTTCCTGGATGACTTTGACGCAACGGACGATGTGTCGACCATTGGCCCAGGTCTGGGTCGTTACCGGATTCAGGAAGCTGTTGGACATGCTGTTCTCCACCGCCGATGCTCGGCCTTATGTTGGCGATTCTGCGTATAGCGCGAACCACCCATTTACCTATCTGCGACATTCACATACTTATCGCGACCAGCCCCCAACTACCGGGGGTTGCGCGTCGGGAACAGATTGGGCCATGTCGCCCATGGATAAGGTTCCGGGTAGCGCCGGCCCCACACTCGCTTCACACCACTACAGTTTCTTTACACCTTGCGTAGCAAACCTGATTAGCCACTTTCGCCGGCCTCACAGAAAGGCCATGAGGATCAAATCGATGGACGTCACCGCAAAAATCAGCCTGGGCGATCCGCTGGAACCCGCACGCAAGGCCACCGCGCAAATGCTCCAGGAGCGCGAACGCACTTACTCGCTGCCGCAGCCGTTTTACTCTGACGAGCGGCTGTTTGATATCGACATGCAGGAGATCTTCCAGAAAGAGTGGTTGATCGCCGGCATGACCTGCGAGATCCCGACCAAGGGTAATTACCTGACCCTGCAGGTCGGCAAAAACCCGATCATCGTGATTCGCGGCGCTGAAGGCGTGGTGCATGCGTTCCATAACGTCTGTCGCCACCGCGGTTCGCGCCTGTGCACCAGTGAAAAAGGCAAGGTCGCCAAGCTGGTCTGCCACTACCACCAGTG
Organism: Pseudomonas sp. MDV22-iso1; assembly: GCF_058145095.1. NCBI lineage: Bacteria > Pseudomonadati > Pseudomonadota > Gammaproteobacteria > Pseudomonadales > Pseudomonadaceae > Pseudomonas > Pseudomonas sp. MDV22-iso1. The sequence continues at coordinate 1,249 of NZ_JBYVMF010000046.1, read as the reverse complement.
GACCTACGAGCTGGACGGTCGTCTGTTGTTCGCCGGCACCGAAATGGGCGCCGACTTCGACATGAAGCAATACGGCCTCAAACCGGTGAACGTGAAAACGGCCGGCGGTTACATCTTCATCAGCCTGTCGGAGAACCCGCCAGCCATTGATGACTTCCTGTCGACGCTGAGCCATTACATGGAACCGTACGACATGGAGAACACCAAGGTGGCAATCACCACCACCTTGATGGAGAAAGCCAACTGGAAACTGGTGCTGGAAAACAACCGCGAGTGCTACCACTGCAACGCGTCGCACCCGGAACTGCTCAAGACCCTGCTGGAATGGGACGACGTCACCGATCCACGCGCCGATCAGGCGTTCAAGGACCACGTCGCTGCCTCTTCCGCTGCCTGGGAAGCCGAGAAGATTCCTTACGCCCACGCCAGCTTCGGCCTGCGTAACCGCATCGTGCGCATGCCGCTGCTTAAAGGCACCGTGTCGATGACCCTGGACGGCAAACAGGGCTGCGCCAAACTCATGGGCCGCATCAAGAACCCGGACCTGGGCTCAATGCGCATCCTGCATTTGCCGCACTCGTGGAACCACTGCATGGGCGACCACATCATTGTCTTCACGGTGTGGCCGATCAGCGCTCAGGAAACCATGGTCACGACCAAGTGGGTCGTGCACAAGGACGCCGTTGAAGGCGTGGATTACGACGTCGACCGCATGCGTCAGGTCTGGGATGCAACCAACGACCAGGACCGCCGTCTGGCCGAAGAAAACCAGCGCGGGATCAACTCCACGGCCTATCAGCCCGGGCCTTATTCGAAGACCTACGAGTTTGGCGTGGTGAACTTCGTGGATTGGTACAGCGAACGGTTGCTGAGCAATCTGGGGGCAGAGCCTGCGCCTTACCTCAAGGGAGTACCGGTTCAAGGTTAACGGCAAAAGCATCGCGAGCAGGCTCACTCCTACATTTGATCTTCGGTATGCCAAAGATCCCCTGTAGGAGTGAGCCTGCTCGCGATGGCGGCTTACCTGCCCACACCTCACTTCCCGGCAACCTACCACTCTGTAGAACTGTACGAAATATGATCTATTCCGTTCAGGCCTATACGCACCGCACCTCGCAGCCTTCCACGAACAAGTTATCCACACCTCCACCCACAGCTAATGGGGACAAGTGTGCATCTGCCTGAAACTTTCTCCACACAATCCGAAGAAAATCCGTGACTTATTAACATTCACGGTTTTGAACGACGA
>NZ_JBYVMF010000045.1:0-22569 GCF_058145095.1 Pseudomonas sp. MDV22-iso1 | reverse complement strand
TTCAACGGCAAGGCACCAAAGACGCTACCCGCGGAGACCCGCTGGAGGCCATTGATACGAATATCCGAGATTGTGAAGTCTTGGGCGTGCGCAAATGTGATATCGAGCAGCAGCGCAACCGAGCAGAGCAGGCGCGAAAAATTCATCAAGATCTTTCCAGTACACATCGACAGGCAGCGCAGGCGCACTTGGATAACCGTTGTAGACGGGTCATCGCACAGCGACCATGCGGGCGGAGAGCGAGCATAAGAGCGCGGGGCGTTTGGTGCGGTTAACCAACTGTCAAGTTATGTAAAGGTTGAAGCGATGACGCTGCGGGGTGCAAAGACGATACTGCGCGCATTCCCACTCGCGAGCTCGCCATGACTCACGTATTACTAGTTGACGATGACCAGGAACTGACTGGAATGCTCAGCCAATTTCTGGAGCGTGAAGGTTTTGAAGCGACTGCCGTGCACACGGGTGAGGAGGGTGAGATTCAAGCGCTTTCGGGGCGCTACAGCATTGTGGTGCTGGACGTGATGCTTCCCCTGCTCTCGGGGATCGAGCTGCTCAGGCGTATTCGGACCCGCAGCCAGGTCCCTGTGATATTGCTCTCCGGCCGTGGTGACAACATTGACCGCATCACTGGCCTGGAGCTCGGTGCTGATGATTATGTACCCAAGCCCAGTTCACCGGGTGAGCTGGTGGCGCGATTGCGCGCAATCATGCGCAGGGTGCAGCCAGCGGCTCAGCCAACTATGGAAATAATCAAGACGGGCCCTCTGGTTTTATGGCCGGGTAAACGCCATGCCCTTTGGAACGGGAACGAACTGGAGGTGACGAGTACCGAGTTCAGTTTGCTCGAGGAACTGGCCCGGAGTGCCGGTGAAGTGGTGAGTAAAAAGGATTTGTCTCTCAATGCCATGGGATGCCCATTGACGCGATACGACCGGCGCATCGACGTGCATATCAGCAGCATTCGTCAGAAGTTGGGTCCGCGCCCTGACGCCTCGGCCTGGATTCAGAGCGTGCGAGGCCTCGGTTATCTGCTGATAGCCGAATGAACAAACCCAGTCCTGGATCAAACCCACGATGAGCATGCGCGATGATGAAATGGTCGATCTGGCCGGGGACTGTGGCCAAACGGCCGACCCGTTGAAACTGCTGGTAGAAGCTCAGCAGCACCTGATACACGAAATCGCTCACGAACTGCGTTCACCATTGATGCGCATGCAAGCGGCCATCGGGCTGTTGCGGCAAGATCCGGCATGCCGGGAAATGGTGGAACGCATCGAACGCGAGTCGGTGCGCATGGACACTCTGATCGAGGCGTTGTTGACCCTGGCGCGCCTGCAGAGTTACCCCGAAAGTATCCAGCGCGAGCCGCTCGATGTTATCGAATTGCTGACTGAGATTACCGAAAACGCTCAATTCGAGGCAGGAATCAAAGGTTGTAAGGTCAGCCTGAAAACGTGTCCAGCCTTTGTCAGTTGTGTCAGTGGTGAACTGCTGTATCGGAGTTTCGAAAACGTCATTCGAAACGCAGTGCGCTATACCCTGCCTGGAACGACTGTTGCGGTATCCGCCCGGATCAATCCCGACGCAGGCTGCCTGAATGTGCGGATCACCGACCAGGGACGGGGTATTGCAAACGAACGACTGCACAGCATTTTCCAACCGTTCGAACGCGGCATGAGCGAGGCCGGTACCGGTTTTGGACTGGGCCTGGCTATCGCTGCCAGGGCTGTGGAAATACATGGCGGTATGATCATGGCGCGTAATGAGCTATCGGGTGGACTGACCGTCGAAATCAGTCTTCCCTGTCGGGCCTGATCTTTACACGAAATTACATTGGCTTGACGGCCCTGTACGCGGCGGCTCACTAAACTTCCCGTTCAATTTAATCAGCGTTTTCTGAACTTTAATGAAGTTATTGGGCGGAGGTGGCGATGTTTCAGGTGCATAAAAAAGGATTGGTTGGCGGTCAGAAACGGGTGGATGGTCTCGTCCCTTACGACTTCTTTTGCGAAGATAATCCGGCGATCAATCTGTTCGTGTTTACAGGCTCTGCCGCCCAGGACAAAGCGGTCGATGAACAGACGCTCTGGGGCTTTACCCGTCTGGAACGTTTTGAGGCGCTGACGGGCACTCTCATGTCGAACAAAAAGCAGAAAGGCTGGTTTCAAACAGTCAACGTCCTCACCGGTCCAGCCAAGAACGGTACCCAAAGTGTGAAGTTTCAGCGGGTGCTGAAAATCATCAAACATGTCGGTGCATCGGGCCATGGCGACAAAAAGGCTGAATACGAAATCCTGACGGATGAAGGCGATATCTACTTCACCCGCCGGTCTGCTGCGCCCAACGGTACGCAAACCATCATTTACGCTGCGGACCACTGAAGCACCCTTGGCTGACTCGAATTTACTGAACATACGTCGAGCTGAATCATGGTTCGGCCGGCAGTTCTGGTGCACAGGAGATTGCCCCCTCGAGCTGATGATGATCGGCCTGGCGAGAAACGGCGCCGGCACCTGGGATATCCCCTTGAACGTCGATATCGGCTGAATAGCCATAAAAAAAGGCCGCTGCATACACAGCGGCCAGAAACCGTCTCCCGTTTTACAGCGGGAGGCCGTTACACCCGATAAGACTCAAACTTTCGCCGGGTTCTGTTTCTCCGGGTCAATCCCATAAAGCGCAATTGCCTCCGCTACTTTTTCCCTTCCCACCCCTCCGTCGTCGGCCAGCGCTTTCAAGGCCGCCAACGCGATGAAGTGGCGATCCACTTCGAAGAACCTGCGCAGCGATTCCCGGGTATCCGATTGGCCGAAGCCGTCGGTGCCCAATGCCACGAAGCGCCTCATGGGCACGAACGGGCGGATCTGGTCGGCGAATATCTTCATGTAATCAGTCGCGACCACCACCGGACCCTGTTTATCTTGCAGGCAACGTTCAACGTGACCGATACGAGGCGCCTCATGCGGGCGCAGCAGATTCCAGCGTTCGGCCTCCTGGCCGTCCCGACGCAGTTCGGTCAGGCTGGTGACGCTCCATACTTCGCTGCTGACATCGAAGTCCTGCTCCAGCAACTGCGCGGCGGCGATGACTTCTTGCAGGATTGAACCGCAGCCCATCAGTTGTACATGCTTGCCTACGATTGGCTGCGCCGGGGCCGAGAGCCGATACATACCTTTGAGAATGTCCTGCTCGACACCTTCGGGCATGGGCGGATGGGCGTAGTTTTCGTTCAACAATGTGATGTAGTAGTAGATGTCTTCGTTTTCGACATACATGCGCCGCATGCCATCCTGGATGATCACGGCCAGTTCATAGGCGAACGTCGGGTCGTAGGACACGCAGCACGGTACGGTGGAGGACAGCACATGGCTGTGACCATCGTCATGTTGCAGGCCTTCGCCCATCAGCGTGGTTCTGCCGGACGTAGCGCCCAGCAGAAACCCCCGGGCGCGGGCATCGCCTGCCGCCCAGGCCAGATCGCCGACGCGCTGGAAGCCGAACATTGAATAAAAGATGTAGAAGGGCACAGTCGTCACGCCGTGCGTACTGTACGAAGTGCTCGCCGCGATCCACGAAGAAATTGCGCCGGACTCGTTCAGTCCCTCCTGCATGATCTGTCCATCCCGCGCCTCCTTGTAGTAACTCAGTTGCCCGGCGTCCTGAGGGGTATACAACTGGCCGATGTGGGAATGGATGCCGATCTGACGGAACAGGCTTTCCATACCGAAGGTGCGTGATTCGTCCGGAACAATGGGCACGATCAGCTTGCCGATATTCGGGTCTTTGAGCAGCGTGCCGAGGATGCGCACAAATGCCATGGTGGTGGAAATACCACGCTCGCCAGTGCCTTTGAGCTGGGTGTCCAGGGCCGACAATGGCGGGATCTGCAACGGCTCGACCGCGCTGAAGCGAGCAGGCACATAACCGCCCAGTTGGGTACGCCTGGCTTGCAGATAAAGGGCCTCGACACTGTCTGCTGCCGGTTTGAGGTAAGGCATGTCGCCCAGTTGATCGTCGGTGAGTTCCAGCGCGAAACGATCACGGAACGCTTTGACAGCATCCTCGCCCATCTTCTTGAGCTGATGGTTGATGTTCTGGCCTTCGCCTGCTTCGCCCATGCCGAAGCCTTTCACGGTCTTCGCCAGAATGACCGTCGGCCCGCCGGTGTGGCGCATCGCGGCGGCGTAGGCGTTGTAGACTTTTTCCGGGTCATGGCCGCCGCGAGAGAGCTTCCAGATTTCTTCGTCGCTCAGGTCGCTGACCAACTCCAGCAACTCAGGGTATTTGCCAAAAAAATGCTCACGGACGTAAGCGCCGTTTTGGGATTTGTAGTTTTGATAGTCACCGTCCACGCACTCCATCATGCGCTGGCGTAGCAGGCCGCTTTTGTCCTTGTCCAGCAAGGCATCCCAACCGCTGCCCCAGATCACCTTGATAACGTTCCAGCCGGCTGCCCGGTACAGGCTTTCGAACTCCTGAATGACCTTGCTGTTGCCGCGCACCGGTCCGTCCAGACGCTGGAGGTTGCAGTTGACGACAAAAATAATATTGTCGAGCTTCTCCCGACCCGCCAGGGAAATCGCCGCCAGGGATTCCGGCTGGTCCATCTCGCCGTCACCGAGAAACGCCCAGACTTTTCGGCCTTGATGTTCTTTCAGGCCACGGTCTTCGAGGTAGCGCATGAATCTGGCCTGATACGCGGCGGTGATCGGTCCGAGTCCCATGGAAACCGTCGGAAATTGCCAGAAGTCCGGCATGAGTCTTGGGTGCGGATAAGACGAGACACCGTCGCGGTCAGTCTCGCGGCGGAAATTGTCCAGCTGCTCTTCGCTCAGGCGACCTTCCAGATAGGCGCGCCCGTAAATGCCCGGTGAAGAGTGGCCCTGGATGTACACCATGTCGCCACCAAACTGCTCGGTGCGCCCACGGAAGAAATGCTCGAAACCGACGTCGTACAGAACGGCCGCCGAGGCATAGGACGCGATGTGCCCACCCACGTTCGAGTGTTTGCCGGCGCGCAGCACCATGGCCAAAGCGTTCCAACGGATGTAAGCATTGATTCGGCGCTCTATGGTCAGGTCGCCGGGGTAGGGCTGCTGACGGTCGACCGGGATGGTGTTGACGTAGGGCGTGGTGACGCGCCCGTAAAAATCACCATGGCGGCTGGCATCGAAATCCAGCATCTGATCGATCAGGTAGTGAGCGCGGGTACGCCCTTCGACGCTCGCCACCGATTCGATGGAATCGAGCCATTCGCGAGTTTCTTGTGGATCCTCGTCGAGAAACAGGGGTTGTTGTGCCATCGTCGTCTCCTGGACAGTGCAGCAGCACCGAGTCGTTGGGTGCCTGGCTAAGGGGCGTGGGTCGACGCCAACCAAAAAGAATATTTGTAGTTGCAGTTGCAACTACATGCGAGAACTTAGCCCGCCGCACGCTACAATTGCAACTAAATCGATGTCATGAAAAAGGTGATGCATGTCTTCAAGCGATCCGGATACCTGGTTCAGATTCGTCAGGGCCCACCGCTGCCTGATCCGGGAAATCGAGCGTCGACTGGCCGCCGCCGGGCTGCCGGCGTACGCGTGGTACGACGCGTTATGGGGCCTGGAAAGCGGCCCCGAGGGCACCCGACGCATGAGCGAATTGGCTGACGTGATGGCGATCGAGCGCTACAACCTCACCCGATTGGTGGACCGTCTGGAGGCCGAAGGCCTGGTCATACGCAGCCGTGCCAGCGATGACGGCCGGGGGGCGTTTGCTGCCATTACCGAGAGCGGGAAAGTGCTGCGTAAAAAAATGTGGGCAATCTATGAAGGGGCGGTGGACGAGCTGTTTTTGTCGCAATTCGACGACGAGCAACAGCGATTCCTCAGTGACGCGCTTGAGCGGGCCGCAATGGCAGCGCGCAACAGTGGGCGAGCGGGCTGATCGTTGTCCTGTCACTGCAGCAGATAACGCTCCATGGCCTGTTCGACACAGGCCTGTGCGATAGCACCTTCCTGGGCCAGCGCTCGCAGAGCGAGTGCCACGATCCAGCGTTTATCCACCGATATGCCCGAAGATCTGTCGGTTGAATCCGCGCCGATCGCCACGAACCGTGACTGGATATGCCCACCGATCTGATCGGCGACATGCTGGGCATAACCGGTCACCGCCACCACCGGGCAATCATCGGCGCCCAGGCAGTCGAGCAGATGCGACGACTGCCGTGGCAAGTCGGGATGCATCCGGTTCCAGCGTTGTGCCTTGTCCGCATCACGGGCCAGGCGGGTGTAGCTGGGGCAGCTCCAGAGTTCGCTTTCGACACCCCAGTCAGCAAGGCACGGGTCGCCTTAAAAACGACGAATGTCCAATGTCGCGCGCAATCCACCGGTCGGACGATTCTCCAGTCGAATCTGCCCACCCAGGCGAAATGCGATGGCCTGGACGATGGTCAATCCCAGACCTGCTCCCTGGGCATTCCCACGGCTATAGAATCGCTCGAAGAGTCGATCTCGCTCCGACTCGTCAATACCTGGCCCCTCGTCCTCCACACTTAACTCGTAGTGATCCTCTTTTTTCACCAGCCTCACGGTGATCAGTCCTTGAGGCGGGGAGAAGTTTGCGGCATTGGTCACCAGATTGTTCAAGGCGATGTGGATGGCCCCGGCGTCGACTTTGACAAGGCTGACCTCTTCGACGGTATCGAACGCCAGTTCAAGTCCCTTGCTCAATACCCAGGGTGTCAGTTGAACCAGACTCTCTCGAACCGTTGCCACCAGATCGATGCTCGAGGCCTCCTGTGTTGCGGACTGGGGTTCAATACGAGCCATCGTCAGCAGTTGATTGACCAGCCGAGTGGTACGGTCCACACCGTCGATCAGGTGCTCAAGCGATTCGAGTCGATCTTCCTCGTTCCGTGCCTCCATCAGGTTTTGCGCATGGACCCGCAGCACTGCCAGTGGCGTTCGCAACTCATGGGCGGCGTCAGCGATGAAGCGCCGCTCGCGACCCATGACCTCTTGAATCTGCGCCAACACACGGTTGAGCGCCGCCTGCATAGGTTCGAGTTCAGTGGGCAAGGGCGTCAATTGCAATGGCTCAAGCGAGCCCGAATGCCTGGCTCGCAGGGTTTTCGCCATATCGATCAGCGGTTTGAGCCCCCACCCGATTGCCATCCAGATCACCACTGCAAGCAGCAGGCTGCCTATCAGGTTGGGCACTACCGTGTGACGGACAATCCGATCCACAAGATCGGCTCGTACGTCGTCACGTTCTCCCACCCAGATTTTCAGACCATATTGCGTGTCATCCAGCACAAACGCGCGCCACTTTCGGCTGGTGACGTCAGTGACGTCACTGAAACCCGGGGTGACCTGCGGGGACGTAAAAGATGGCGCACTGGCCGTATGAACCAGTAGCGCGCCTTGCGAGTTCCAGACTTGAAAAGCGATTTTGCTTTCGTACGGATGGCCATCCACTTTCGGCGCCGCTTGGCTCAACGCCTGATTGAAAGCCCGATACAACTCGGCGTGTTGTTCGCTGGCCATGGGCATGCGCATTACGCCCTGTAACAGACGAGCGTTCTGCGCCAGTTGAGCATCGTACACTTCATCAATTTCATGATTGCTGTCGTGTAGATTGAACGCAGTCATGATCAGTAGACCGAGAAACAACAGGACGAGGATGAGCGTGAGGGTGCGGCGCCGAATAGAGTTCATTGGCGCTCCTGCACCAGGTAGCCGACGCCGCGAATGGTGCGGATCAGGTCGCTGGAGAACTTCTTGCGCAAGTGATGGATGTGCACTTCCAGCGTGTTGCTTTCCGCTTCCTCGCTCCAGCCGTAGAGCAACTGCATCAGGTGATCCCGGGTCATCACCCGGCCCGGAGGCGAAAGCAGTTCATGGAGCAACTGATACTCCTTGGGGGTCAAGGCTACGGGTTCGCCGTTATAGCTGACTTGCTGCGTAGTGGGGTTCAAGCTGATGCCCGCGTGTTCAATCAGTACCTGGGCGCGACCTGCGCTACGTCGCAACAAGGCACGCAGGCGAGCCTTGAGTTCTGCCAGGTCGAACGGTTTGATCAGGTAGTCGTCGGCGCCGGCATCCAGCCCGGCGATGCGATCCTCGGTAGCGTCACGCGCAGTGAGGATCAACACCGGCAGGTTGGACCCACTGTCGCGCAGGCGACGTAGCACCTCCAGCCCGTCCATACGTGGCAGCCCGAGATCCAGCACTGCTAAATCGAAGGTTTCGCTAAGCAGCGAATGCAGCGCACTGTTGCCATCGCGTAACCAGTCGACGGTGTAACCCTCTCGGTCGAGCGCCTGATGGATACCTTCACCCAGGGCGATGTCATCCTCGATCAGTAATAAGCGCACACGGACTCCTGTCAGTCGAGTTTCTTGTTCACGTCCACCAGCAAACTTTCGATCTCTTTGCGGCGCCCGGCATCAGCCGTTTCCCGGCCTGGCCGTGGTGCAGCTTGCAGCGCTTTTTGCAGCACTTGTTTGGCTTCGGCGTAGTGTTTTTGGCGGTAGAGATGATCACCCCAGAAGTACAGACTATCGATGCCGTTCGGGTTCAGTTGCAAGGCCTGTTTGAGTAGCTGCTCGGCTTTGTCCGAATCGCCGAAACCGATGGGCCAGCCGGGAACCCGGTCGTACAACGCGCCGAGGCTGGTATACGCCGAGCCTTGCAAGGCTTTGGGGTCCAGGGTCAGGGCTTTCTCCAGATCGACTTTCGCGTCCTTGACCTTGCTCAGCGCACCCAGCCCGCCTTGTGCTCCGGCCCAACTGCTGGTGACGATGCCCGACCAGATCCAGGCTTAGGCCACCGTTGGACGCTCCTGAGTGAAGGTTGAGGCCTGGCTGGCAAGTTTCTCGAATGCTGCCGTGCGCTGGCCCTCAGGCAGTTCGTACTGAATATGCGCCCAGCTTTGCTGGATGCCGGAGAGGCGTTGCTGGTCAGCGGTATCCAAAGCCCAAACGCTTTGGCTCAGGGCACCCAGTAGAAGGCAAGCGGCGATTCTCTTCATGGCTTGTGGTTCTCGTTGTCGTTCTTCTGGCTCAGACGGCGGATCAGCGGCAATTGCTTGCGCAAGCTGCGGTCCACCAGGTTGGGTAACAGGTTATTCAGGCGCACAAAGAAACGCTCCGGCCAGCCCAGATATACGTTGCGATGGTCGCTGGCGATGGCGTGGATGACCGCCGCGGCAACGGTTTGCGGATCGTCGACGTTGGATTTGAGCGCGTCATTCAACGCCTGCGCCGCCGGGCTGTTCATGCTCGTGCGGGTAGCGCGTGGCGCGACGTACAAGACGCCGACACGGGTGTCTGCCAGTTCCCGGCGCAGGGCCTCGGAGAAACCGCGCACGGCGAACTTGGTGGCGCAATAGCTGGCGTAGCCGGGATAGCCGATGGAGCCGTAGGTCGAGCCGACGTTTACCACCATTGCACTCTCTGCTTGCTTGAGCATCGGCAGGAACATTTTAGTCAGGCATATCGGCACGCTGATGTTCACCGCCAGCATCGCGTTGATCTCACTGTCATCCAGCTGATCAAGCAGGGCGAAGTGATTGACCCCGGCAGCGTTGATCAGCAGGTTGATACCGCCGATTTCTTCGGCGGCGCTGAGTACTTTGCATCGGTCGGAGCGAAACGTCAGGTCAGCACCGACCCAGCATAGATGCTGCGGGTAGCGTGTCAGCAAGGGCTCCAGGGATTCTCGATGTCGAGCCACCGCCAGCACGCGGGCGCCCCTGGCGCACAGGGCCTCTGCGATGGCCAGGCCGATTCCGCCGCTGGCGCCGGTCAGTACTACGCGAGCCTCAGTCAGCCGCATGCAGGTTCTCCGCTTCACGCGGCAAGCCACGGAACATGTCGGCGTAAAGTGTGTACACCACACGGGATGCGTGAATGACCGCCGCCTGATCGTCCGGATCTTCGAGCTTGTCCATCAGCCGGCGGTAGGTCTGCATGTGCTCGATATCAAGGGCGCCGTGAGAGCTGAGATAGCTGAAGGCCGTTTCCGGCAAGTCCAGCTGTTCACGAATGCTGCCGGCCGCGTGGGTGGCGAGGGCGATGCTGGTGCCTTCCAGCACATTGACCATGCCGAACAGGCCCACCGGGTTATCGCGCGCGATCAGGTCATAGAGAAAACCGACCATGAGTTCGATCGGCAGGGATGGACGTCCGTCGCGCACGGCAGCTTTATCGCCGCCGCAGGCGTGGATGTCGTTGAGTATCCATTGTTCGTGACCGTATTCGTCTTCTATGTACTCGCATACCGCTTCACGCAGCCACTCCAGGCGCAAGGGCAGTCGCGCGCCACAGGCCATCATCAACGGGACGGTATGACGCACGTGGTAATAGGCCTGCGCCAGAAAGGCCCGGTAGCTTTCCAGGCTGACGTTGCCACCCAGGGCATCGCGGATAATGGGCAGGTTGAACAGTTCGCGCCGTTCCTGTTGCGTGGCTTCTTGCAAGGTGTCGAAAAAACTCATGATGCGGATTCCTCGGAAAGTCCAGATTCAGTCAGTTGCGCCCGGTAGCGCTCGATAATCGCGTCACGGCGTGGTCGGCCATTGGCTGTTAACAAGCCGTTGGCGGGCGTGAAGGGTTGACCCAGACGGGTCCAGTGATGGACTTGGGCGTAGTTGGGCAAAGACTCGTTAACCTCGGCCACGGCAGCGGCCAATTCTTCGTCGGTGCAGTTCGGACGGTGGGGCCAGAGCAGCGCGTGGTTGCTTGGCATGGCTTCGCCATAAACGAACGCCTGGGCGATATGACTGCGTTGAGTCAGTTCCGCCTCGACCCACTCCGGGTTCACGTTGCGGCCGAAACTGGTCACGAACTGGTGCTTTTTGCGTCCCTTGAGGTAGAGAAAACCTTCGGGGTCGAATTCGCCGAGATCACCGCTGGGCCACCAATCGTCAATGTGCGGTGGCTCTCCCAGATAGCCCAGCAAAGCGGAACCCTTGATCAGCACCTCGCCATCGTCAGCGATTCGAATTTCCACGTGGGGCAAAGCCCTGCCGACACTGCCGGGGCGGCGTGCCCCAGGTCTATTGAGGCAGACCACCGAGGCGCACTCGGACAATCCGTAACCTTCATAAACGGGAACACCCATGCGCTGGGCACGTTCCAGCAATTTTTTCGAAACCCTTGCGCCCCCCACAGCGGCGAAGCGCAACGTGTGCGGATTAAAGAGTTTCTGCTCAGCCGCGCCGACCAGCATCAGCAGCAATTGCGGCACCAGAATCAGGCTCTCGGGCGCACGTGTGGCAAGGCAACCGAGCATCGTCGGCACATCAACGCCGCTTGCCCCGCGGATACCCAGGTTTTTCTGGCTGGGCAGGCTCAGCGTTGCGCCGGCATAGAGCGCGGCGTAACACCCCAGGTTTTCCAACAGAATCGCCAGCGGCAGCACCGCCAGATGATGCCGCGGATCGGTGGGTTGGCTGGCCTGATGCAACTCGCGAGCGACGCGCAACAGGCTCTCTGCGCTGAGGCATACGCCTTTTGGTGTGCCAGTGGTGCCGGAAGTGAAGGTCAGCTTGGCCGTGCCCTCAGGTATTTGGGTCGGACCACTGAATGTTTTGCACCAGAACTCACCGGTTTTTTCGTAGCCGACCGTTTGCAGTTCGGCAGCCAGCTCCGGTTCCGCGATTACCCGTTCCGCCTGGCTCAGTTCCAGACAGTGCTGGCGCTGAGCGGGGCTGAAAAAGGCTGGCAGCATCAGGCAGGTCAGGCCTTCGAACAGCGCCGCCAAATCCCAAAGCATCATTTCGACACCATTGTCCAAGGCCAGCGCAAGGACCTTGATGTCCTCATCGCGCAGCCGCTGTTGGCGATACATGACCTCCGCGTAAAGCGTGGCGTAGTCGATTTTCAGCTGATCGCCCCACAAGGCAATGGCGTTGGTCTTGCGTTCGGCATGGTCGCGCAGCGTCTTTTTAAAATGCGTCATTTCAGGCGACATGACTGTCCTCCTCGATGGACGTTGGCAACCCCAGGCGATTGAACAAACCGATGTTGCGCAGATGGATGAAGCCGGCGCGGATGTTGCCGACATGCACCCACGGTTTGCTGTCGTAGTAACTTCCCCAGCTGTGGCGGTCATCACCGAGCCGTGCAGGATCGGCAGCGCAGAGGGTCACGGGTTTTAACCCGAGCCGGTGGAAGCTGTTTACCAGTCCGATGTTGCCGGTGAAGGCCACCCATTCCAGTCCGCCCATGGCCAGCAGATAAGTGATGGCAATGATGCTAAGGCGCGCACTGCCGGTATCGCTGGCGGCCAGGTTGCCCACCTCAACGATGCCGGTGCGGTCTACGGTTTGGTTGGCCGCAGCGCTGATGAGTGGATCAATTGGCTCGTCCAGGTAACGCTCCAGAAACAGCTCTTCGGTGTTGGCCAGACGCACGCCGGCTACCGCGCAGAGTTCACCGGACGCGTCGTTCAGACCAAACAGTTCTGGCATGAAATGACGAATGTCGGCGCCGTGGGCCTTGCGAAAGCGTTGTTGGATATAGGCTTCGAAAACGGGGCGTCGAGTTTCGTCCGGCAAGGCCCTGACCAGACTCATCGGTGGGGTCTCGGCTTGGCCAAAGTGCAGCGGTAAAGGAATGTTCCAGTCAAAATTGGGCATTGAAAATCGCCTCCCCAGTCAGTTTGGGAGGAGTATCGAGGGCGTTTCTTAACGAAGTCTGAAGATCGCAAAAGACATCGCTGAAGTATCTTCAGATTGCCTTAAGGCTCGGCGGGCAGGGTGCACACTTGATTCGGTAACTCGCCGGATTGTGGCCGGGCGAACAACTCGTCCGCTGTAATGTTTCCTTGAGGCTCTGTATGACCCACAACCCAACAGCACATCGTTATGGAAGACTGTCGATCACCTTGCACTGGTTGATGCTGGTGCTGTTTGTCGGTGTCTATGCCTGTATCGAAATCAAAGGGCTTTTGCCGCGCGGGCACGCCTTGAAGGGTTTATTTCTTGGGCTGCACGGGCTCTTCGGGCTGAGCATTTTTGCCCTGGTCTGGGTGCGTTTGCTCGGGCGCTTAACCCCGCGCCCACCGATTACGCCAGCCTTGCCCGCATGGCAGACGGGGCTTTCGCACTTGATGCACCTGGCGTTGTATGGGCTGATGATCGCCACGCCGCTGTTGGCCTGGCTGATGCTGTCGGCAGGGGGCAAGCCAATGCCGTACTTCGGGTTCTACCTCCCGTCGCCCGTGGCGGTTGACCCGGACATGGCCAAGCAATTCAAGTACTGGCACGAATTGCTCGGCAGCAGCGGCTACTGGCTGATCGGCTTACATGCAGCGGCGGGTTTGTTTCATCACTATTGGGTTCGGGACAACACGTTGACCAGAATGCTGCCTAAACGCTTCTGATCGGTGCCCGGTCTGTCGTCGTTAGTGCGCTTCGTGCAGGTTCCATTTAACAATCTTCTGCCTCGGGCGCGCGGAAGGCTTTGCTGTAGTAGCCGGACGAGTCGAAACAGCAAACCTGCTTCTTGCCGGAAGCCAGCATGTCGCAGGCATCACCAATTCGTTTTGCGCGTGTCTTGAGTTGCTTGGCTGAAGTCATCCAGTGAATCCAGTCGACTCGCGCGAGGGTTGTCGTCGTGTTCCAGACTTTATGCGCCTCAGGCGTGACGGCCAGTGCCTCCTGGAAATCGGGTGGGAGGTCAGGCTCAGGTTCCTTCTTCACAGGGGTCAGCTCCAGCGTGACGATCTCCCCAACGGCCATGCCTGCGGCTTCGAGTAACGCTTTACTGACCTGCAGCCAATGGCTCAGCTGACCGTCCGGCTCAAGGGTTGCCTGAAAAGGGTGCCCATTGATGGTGCCTTCGACCGTCGTCCTCCCTCGCCTCAGAAGCCGTTCACTCGCGTCTCTTGGCAGTACCACGAACGCCCACGACGGATCATCACCCGGCTTTGCCGGACGAAGAAGCTTTGCTTCGAATCGAAGCTTCACATCGATTGTTGTCATTGCAACGGCTCCAGTTGATACGCCTGACTGTTGTCTCGCGGCAAGGTCAGTACAGAAGGTCGATGCTGGTCTGTCCAGCCGCTGCTGCCTTGAGCTGACGGGTCTCTAGACCGGGCCGGTAGTGTCTGTGCCAATCGTGCCTCGAGCTGCTGGTAAAGCCTGACTCCGGCTACTCGGCACATTTCTGACACGAAGCACATCTTCAAGTACCTCCTTGAAGTTCGGTGCTGCAATCGCTCCCCCGAAGTAACCCTTGGCGGAGGGTTCGTCGACCAGTACAGCCATAATGAATTCAGGTGCATTGGCCGGCGCGATACCCACGAACATGGCTCTGTATTTATTACTTTGATAGCCGCCTCCGGAGGCCTTGCGAGAGGTCCCGCTTTTGCCCGCAATGACATAACCGTCGATCGCTGCGCGCTTTCCGCCTGCTCCGGCGCCATCGACTGCACCCACCAGCATCTCCAGAATACTGTTGGCAACCTCCGGACTTATGACATTGCGGGATTGCTGGGGCTCACCTTTGATTATCGACAAGGGAACCAGGTTTCCATCATTGGCAAAGACGGTATACGCCTGGGCAAGTTGAGCCAGATTGACCGATAAGCTGTAGCCGTATGAAAGGCTTGCTGTGGCGATATCCGACCATACTCGCCGGGCTGGAACCGTCCCCACACTTTCCCCGGGAAAGTAAATCGAAGTGTTATCTCCGAATCCCAATTCAGTCAGTAATCGCGAAATAGCTGCTCCTCCCGTCGGTATCGCCACCTTGCTCATCCCCACGTTGGAAGAGCGGCGGATAATGCCCGGCAGGTCTAATTGTTTATCCCTGCCTACATCTCGAATCGTGTATCCATCAATTTTGACGAAGCCGGGTGCTATTTGAATGATGGCGTTCTTGTCAATGATGCCTGCTTTTAAAACAGCGGCCATGCTAAATGGCTTTATCACTGAACCTGGTTCATACACATCAGTAAATACTCGGTTTCGGATGGCCTCCGCGCTAAAACTTTTACGCGCATTTGGATTGAATGAGGGCATCGTGGATAACGCTAATATTTCCCCTGTTTTGGCGTGTATAAGAATGGCACTTGCCGACCGGGCTGCATTCTCCTTGACGCTCTTCAGTAATGCTTTTTCAACGTAGTACTGAAGTGTGGAGTCAATGGTTAAAAACAGATCGTCGCCAGGTATGACGGGCTTGTGCACAAGGATTTCGCTGGTGACTCGCTTGTGCAGGTTTAACGTCCGTTCTTCCAGACCGGCCCTGCCGGACAGTTGATGGTTGTATAGCAACTCGATGCCTTCAATGCCTTTCTGGTCGATGTTGGTAAAGCCCAACGTCTGGGCCAGCATCGAAGACTGCGGGTAATAACGTTTGTATTCATGGCGCTCATAGAGGCCCGGAATAGAGAGCTCGATGATCTTGCTTGCCACCTGCGGATCAACCCTTCTGGCCAGGTAAGCGAAGGACCTGCCTTGGGTGTTCAAGCTCAAATGGCCGACCAGCGAGGCATCGATATCAAGATGCTCGTTTAATAGTATTGCCTGCTGTTTGGTGGGGGTGAAGTGTTTAGGGTTTACCCACAAAGTGCTGACGGGGGTGGAAACTGCCAAGGGTTCATTGAATCGGTCAAATATGGTGCCGCGAATGGGGACGGTTTCAATAATTCGTGTTGAGCGTTTGCGGCCTTCGTTATTCAGGAATTCATGGGAGAAAATCGCGAGATAAGTAATTCTCGCGGCAAGTATCATTGAAAAGAAGCAAAAAATAGCTATAACAATCGTGAATCGCGGGTTTTGCCCGAAGAGCCTCATACAACATTCCATTTTTAAACGTACGGCAAAAAACCAGCTTAACTAACTCAATATCATTTTGCTTTGTAATATCATGAAACGATTCGATATATAAATTGATCTTCACCGTATGGGGAGGAGAGCCACTGGCCGTTTTCTGCCGTCGCGACCGGCTGAAAAAGACCCATGGCGCCGGGTTGCCAACGGCGGAAATTGATCAGAGTGGGTCTTCAGTGACCTGCCGGTTTCTGTGCTTTTGCCAGTACCAACAACAGCAAGCATGCCAATAACGCCGCACTAAGGTTGTAGAGCATTCCCGAGATAAAGGCAGAAACGTAGTGTCCCTCTCGCACAATCGTTTCATCGCCTGCAGCAAGTCCTGTACGGAAAAGGATGCCAACCACTGCAACCCCCAGCGCCGCGCCGATCTGTTGGACGGTTGAGATCAAACCCGAGGCCATTCCGGCCCTGGCTTCATCGACAAAACCCAGCACCAGATTGAGCAGCGGCGTCATGATGAGGCCCTGGCCAGCGCCGACCAACATCAACACGGGAATCAGCCGCATTGGCGCCAGGGCGGCGCCGGCCATCTGTACCTGTGCAATCAGTACACCGATCGAGATCGCGTAAACCAGCGCGCCCGCGACGATGGCCTGCGATCCCCACCGTCTCACCAGGTACGGTGCAGATAGCGATGCCAGAACAAAGCCCACACTGCAGGGTGCGAAAATGCTGCCTGCGGTGAAGGGGTCGAGTCCCAGTCCTGTTTGCATTAACAAAGCAAAGCACAGGAAAAACGAACTGGACGTGGAATAAACCACCAATATCAACAGCGTACCCAGCGCGAAGCGAGGCTGGGCCAGTAGTTGCATATCCACCAGTGGCAAGCCACCCGCTGCCCGGCGTCGTTCTTGCTGGCGATGGAACAGTGCAAGCAACGCCAGTGCTGTACCCAGTGACCACAAACTCCAGGCCGGCCAGTCTTGCGCGGGTCCCTCGATCAACGGCACCAGCAGCAACACCAGTGCGACGCTCACTAATACGGCGCCTGTCCAGTCCAGCGTGGGGCGCTGCGGCGCGCGAGATTCTGGTATGTAACGCGCGGCCGCCACGGCGCATAGCCCGATGGGAACGTTGATCAGAAAGATGTTGCGCCAGCCCAACCCGAACAGATCGGCATACACCAGCCATCCACCCACTACCTGACCCGCGATGGCCGCCAGGCCTAACGTCATCCCCAACAAGCCGAAGGCCCGGCGGCTGTCGTCGCCATTGAAATTAACGCGAATGGAGGCATACACCTGGGGGAACAGCAGGGCGGCCATCAGTCCTTGCAGCACTCGCGCGCCAATCAGAAAACCAGGGGTGGGGGCCAACCCGCACAACGCCGATGCCACCGTGAAGCCGGCCATGCCGATCACGAATAAACGGCGCCGACCGAACAAGTCGCCCAGTCGGCCCCCCATAATCAGCAGGACCCCGAACGCCAATTCATAACCGGCGACGATGAAGCCAATCTGCGAGAAACTGGCATTGAACCGCACCTGCAGGCTGGGGATGGCCACATTGACCACGAACAGATCGAAGACGGTCACGAAACCCGCCAGCAGCAGTACAGACAGGCCGAGCCAGGGAGTGCCGCGGGAGGTCGCGACGGGCAAGGCAGCAGAGGATAAAGGTGTGTTCATCAGGCGTATCCGAATCAGTGAATATTGATTCTCGACCGCTTTCTTAACCGCTTACAATCTAACCATTTATGCTGTTACTGAAAGTAATGAGATAAACAATGCGAACCATGGAACGGACACGCTCTGATCTGGCGGCTTTCTTGAAGGCGCGCCGCGAACAGTTGTCACCGGCTGATGTGGGCCTGCCCAGCGGAGGGCGCAGGCGCACACCAGGACTGCGCCGCGAAGAAGTCGCCGCCCTCGCCGGCGTCGGACTGACCTGGTACACATGGCTCGAACAGGGACGCGACATTGGGGTCTCAGCGGCTTTTCTGGACAATCTGGCACGGGTACTGAAACTGGATGCCGCCGAGCGGCGGCATCTGTTCCTCTTGGCCCACGACAGGCCGCCCGCAGAACCGGGTAAAACGTTTTGTATCGTGCCGCCGCTGGTAGTGCGCCTCATGCACGACCTGGCACCACACGCCGCCTTTGTTCTGAATCTGCGTTGGGATGTATTGACCTACAACGAGCCGGCCGGGCAGATTTTTGGTTTCGAGCGTCATATCCCTGCACGGCGCAATTTGCTGTGGATGCTGTTCACTGATCCGACCTTGCATGAACGTTTTGCCGATTGGGAACAGCAGGCGTCACAGATGTTGTCCGGTTTCCAGCGAGACTTTGCACGGGCCACGCAAGAAGTCGACATTCAGACGCTGGTGGACGAACTGCAAAAAGCATCGCCCGACTTCAATCGTTGGTGGCGCCGTCACGACGTGCAAGTGCCCTGCAAGGGTGAGGGTTACCTGAACATCGACGGCAGTGCCGTACTGTTCGAGCACACTACACTGACGATCGACGCAGACCGCCACCTGCGCTTGGTGATATACGCAAGACAGTCATGAACGGCTGGCCATACTGTGCGCTCGAGCCAATGGATCAGACGTGACAGCGCAACAGTAAGCAGGCCCGCGTGAAACAGGAACAACCTAATGAGCAAGGTGGCGGCACCCATGGTTGAAGAAGCGCTGTCGAGGCCGCAAGCGATCGGTTTGCGTGAGGCGTTCTGGTTCTGGTTGAAGCTCGGCTTCATCAGTTTCGGCGGGCCTGCGGGGCAGATCTCGATCATGCACCAGGAATTGGTCGAGCGGCGGCGTTGGATATCCGAGCGCAGATTCCTGCATGCCCTCAACTACTGCATGTTGCTTCCTGGGCCAGAGGCTCAGCAGTTGGCGACCTATATCGGCTGGCTGATGCATCGAACCTGGGGCGGGGTGATGGCTGGCGTACTCTTCGTACTGCCTTCGTTGTTCATCCTGATCGCGTTGTCGTGGATGTACATCGCCTTCGGCGAAATGCCGGTGGTGGCCGGGCTCTTCTATGGCATCAAGCCTGCCGTGACCGCCATCGTGTTACAGGCGGCCCATCGAATCGGCTCCCGGGCATTGAAGAATAATTGGCTATGGGCGATAGCGGCAGCGTCGTTTACCGCGATCTTCGCGTTCAATGTTCCGTTCCCGCTGATCGTTCTGGGCGCCGCACTGATCGGCTATGTCGGCGGGCGTCTCGCGCCCGATAAATTCACAACCGGTGGCCATGGCGCCGCCAGAAAATCCTTCGGTCCGGCGTTGATCGATGACGACACACCGCCACCGGAGCATGCCCGGTTCAGCGGGTCGAAAACGGCATCGCTCGCCTTGATTGGCGCCGCTCTCTGGGCATTGCCCATGGGGATTCTGACGGCACTCTTTGGCTGGGACGGGACCTTGACCCAAATGAGCTGGTTCTTTACCAAGGCCGCGCTGCTGACCTTCGGCGGAGCCTACGCGGTGCTCCCGTATGTCTACCAAGGCGCGGTGGGTCACTACGGCTGGCTAACGCCGACACAGATGATCGACGGGCTGGCGCTGGGGGAAACCACGCCAGGGCCGCTGATCATGGTAGTGGCTTTCGTCGGGTTTATCGGGGCCTATGTTTCGCAGGTGTTCGGCGCCGATCAACTGTTTCTGGCGGGGGCGGTCGCTGCTTCCCTGGTGACGTGGTTCACCTTTCTGCCCTCGTTCCTGTTCATCCTCGCGGGAGGCCCGCTGGTGGAGTCGACCCACAACGAACTCAGGTTCACGGCACCGCTGACGGCCATTACAGCGGCAGTGGTGGGCGTGATCCTCAATCTGGCCTGTTTCTTCGGTTATCACGTGCTTTGGCCGAACGGCTTGAGCGGTAACCTGGACTGGCCCTCTGCACTGATCGCCATCGCGGCAGCTGTTGCCTTGTTTCGCTTCAAACGGGGCGTTATTCAGGTGTTGATCGCCTGCGCAATCGTCGGCCTGGGCGTGCACCTGTGGCGGGGGTGATCATCGCGGTGCTCGAACTTGAACAATGGCGCAGCGCGTCCTCAGCCTGAACGACTCGGCAGAATGGCCCCGCCAAGGTTGCATTGTGGTGGGCAACGATGGCCTCTGCTTTGAGCGTTGGTGTATCGGCATGGGGTCGCTTTTTTAGCTTGCTGAAACGTTTCATCGAGTTTATAAAAATGGCACAACTCCAAGAAAGGCTGCCGCCATGACCCCGCTCAAACTCTTTGTTGCCCTCAGCGCACTGTCCGCTGCCTCCCACGCCATGGCCTGGGATTACGTTCTGCTCGACACCGACAAAGCCGCCCAGAACTGGCAGATCACCAGCCAGCAACTCGGAATAAAAACCGACAAACCCTTCAGCGTTACCCTGCGCACCTTGCACGGCGGTCGGCAGGAGGGCGTCAGCATCGTCGACATCGATAACGGCACGATGAAACTCTCGGTAGTGCCGACTCGCGGAATGAACGTCTTGCGGGCCTCGGTCGGCAATGTGCGCATGGGCTGGGATTCGCCGGTCAAGGAAGTGGTCAATCCGTCCTTCATCGAACTCAATGGCCGCGGTGGTCTGGGCTGGTTGGAAGGTTTCAATGAGCTGGTCACCCGCTGCGGATACGAATGGGTCGGCCACCCCGGCATCGACAACGGCGAACTGCTGACCCTGCACGGTCGGGCCGCCAACATTCCTGCGAACAAAGTCACCCTGCATATCGATGAAAAACCACCGTACGCCATCACCCTGCGCGGCGAGCTGAAAGAGCAGGCGTTCAAGAAGGTCGACTTCTCGGTCGCGACCGAACTGGTCACCGAACCCGGCAGCGTCGTGTTCGCCCTCAACGACACCCTGACTAACAACGGCGACTATCCGAAGGAATACCAGGCGCTGTATCACAGCAACTTCAGCACCCCGTTCCTGGAGCAGGGCGCTCGTTTCGTCGCGCCGGTGAAACAGGTGTCGCCGTTCAACGATAAGGCCAAGGACGATCTGCCCGACTGGCAAACCTACCGCGCACCGACCAGGGACTACGACGAAACGGTTTACAACGTAGTGCCGTATGCCGACGCCAAGGGCGATACGTTGACCGTGTTGCATAACAAGGCCGGCAGCCTGGGCGTTTCGGTCGGCTTCAATACTCAGACACTGCCCGTGTTTTCCCTGTGGAAAAACACCGATACCCAAGGCCAGGGCTATGTCACGGGACTGGAGCCGGGGACAAGTTTTTCCTACAACCGCCGTTATCAGCGGCCACTGAACCTGGTACCGACAATCGGGCCCAAGGAACACAAGCAGTTCCGCATCAGCTACAGCTTGTTGGCGGATAAGGCGGCGGTGGATAAGGCCTTGAAGCAGGTGAGCGAGATTCAGGATGGGCGGGAGACTGAAGTGCGGCAGACGCCGTTGGTTGATCTGACCAAGGAGTGACACCGGCTGGAGCATTGTCGGCCGATAGTGCAGCCACTCGGCCAAATGTTCGCGTCTGTTCCCGTCGGCTTGTTCAAGGTCCGCCAGCGAGGGTGCGACTTTGAGCAGTTGATGGGGTGCTCGCAACGACGATTCGGTCACTGTCCGTTTTTGGCCGGCTGCGGCCCTTCGTGACAGTCAGAAAACGGCCAAAAGTGGACGGTAGACACGGTGATGGCAAATAGGTAGCTTCAGGGGGCAGCAGTCCTTGCCGTCACCCATGTTGCGTTTCTCCTTGAACAATGTCGTATTCACCGTGATCACTTCTAAGCCAGACAACGACTTACGGGATGACAAGGAGTGTTATTCGACACGCCATCGCGACAAGAAACCCAAACCGCTCGCTTCGCACTCTGGGACCGCGTGCCGCGCTCTCTTAATCAATTGCCGATACGGAGCATATAAGACATGTCAAACATCGTCGCATGGACCCTGTTCGCCCTGGGCGTTCTCCATATTCCATTCGGTATCATCAAGTTCAAAACAGCATTCGCCGCCGCTGTAGATTCTGGCTTCGTTGACCAATTTAAAGCGCACGAAGATCGGCGCACAGCCCTCTGGTTTACCATGCTGGGGCCGCTTTTTATGCTCGCAGGGCAGAGTGCGATTCACGCCGTAGCTGTTGGCGATCTCGCGCTACTAAAAATTGTTGGCATCTATGTGCTTATGATTTCGATCATTTGCGTCATTGCCGTTCCAAAATCGGGATTCTGGGCAACGTTGCTGGTTTCTCCGCTGATCATCGCAGCAGGGTATGGCTTATATGCCTGACAAACTGTTCAAGGCGTTCGCTACGCTCACTCGTCCCTCGTGAGGGCTTCAACGTCTGATCGGGATCGATTTCAGTCGGTTGTGACAGGCAGAAATCGGCCAAAAGCAGGCATTCACAACAATTATTTCCAGAGTGGTCAGTGAAGGGTGCCATCCGACTGCCCAGATGCTTGGGAGGATGGCTCTGCACGAGAAAACCTGCGATTCACGCACAGGGAGTCTATGACAAGAACAATAGTCTGGTTGGTTTTAGGTAGAGCACACCGCATCCCCTAGGTGGAAGTCCACCAGCTCAGGTATTGTATCTTTGGTATTTCCGTCACCCCTGTTCAAAGCCGGTACTGGATGGGCGTATCCCCCATTGCCTTACCGTGGCCGATTAAAGCATTGATGCGCAAGGGTGTGCATTTTTCAGGTCAGGATGATGTGTTCATGAAGATTTTAGATGATTTATGGTCGTCTGTATCCGGTGCTGCTAAGGTCAGAATTAATGAGTGCGATCCATAAACCCCACCTACCCAGCACCTGGATAGCAGGTTACCGT
>NZ_JBYVMF010000044.1:11623-26235 GCF_058145095.1 Pseudomonas sp. MDV22-iso1 | reverse complement strand
CGTTTGGTTACTTGGCGCTCTTCCAAGTGACTCGCTGTAAAAGCGAAACCAATAGCAGCCGTGACCGCAGAAATGGATATGTACTCCATCAAAACCTCATAGCCTGTCAGGCCGCCATCGCCGGCAAGCCAGCTCCCACAGTTTGATCCGGGGGCGACAGGGAAAGATGCGTCGGCTGCCAGGGCGCCATCGCGAGCAAGCTCAGCTCCTACAGTTGATCTGGGGCATCCGGGAGAAAGGTGTCGGCGGGCAAGCCGCCGTCGCGAGCAAGCTCAACTCCCGCAGTCAGAACTGATACCCAACCCCCGCGTAATACCCCCACCCATCCGACCGGGCACGGAAGTCGCCGTCGCCGAAATTCAACTCACTGCCATCCTCCCAGTTACCCCCGTTGTGAAAATACCGACCCACCAACGTAAAACGCAGATGCGTAAAGGCGTACAGCAACACATTGGTCGCCACCGTCGCGTTAGCCGTGCGCGCCGGGTTGTCCTTGTGCAGGTCCGAACCAAAGTCGAAATTGGTGAAGCCGATATACGTCAGCGACGCGCCATTGCTGAAGCTGCTGATCGGAACGATGTACTTGAGTTGGGCACGATAGCCGTCCCAGGAATACTCGTTGCTGGCCCCGTAGTTTTCCCACTGATAACGACCGTAGAAGTTGGCCGACAGATTGACCCGCGAGTGCGTGTCGATGTCCGTGCCCAACCCGCTGTACAGCGTATTCGCGCGGTTGGCACTATTGCTGCCGTGATCGTAGATCCAGTCAAACGCCACATACCATTCCTCGAACGGACCGATGGCCAGGCTGCGGCCCGCCAGGTAGTCGATCGAGATCCGCGGTTCGTGCTCCATGAACACCGGCGAGCCATGGTCCCAGACGCCTTTGTCGTGGCTGTTGCCGATGTTGAAAATCTTCGGGATGTCGATGTAACCGTACAACTCGAACGGCCCCTTGCGCCCGAAATACTCGTATTCCAGATAGATATCATCCGCCGGTTGCGGGCCGAAGCTGATGTCTTTGCTGCCAATGACTGTCAGGTCCTGGTTGAACCAGTCCGAGAGGTACGCGCCTTTTTTCGGCGGGCTGGCTTCGGGGCTGAGGGCTTCGCCCTGGGCGGATTCGTCGGGCGTGGCGGGTTGCGCCAAGGTGTTGCAGCTGAGTAGTCCTGTAACGCTGGCGAGCAGCAGGGAAACAGCCAATGTGCGCGAACGTGTCACGCGACGGGAAGTGCAAAGCATTAAAAGTCCCTTTTCGTTTGGAGCGGGGCCCGTTTGTTCGGGCTTGAGCCGTTATGTATCGAAAGCGCGCCTATCAGCGCTTCGCAAACGTTTGCACAAGCCATACCAATTGTTTCAAGAAGATCAAATTCATGCCGATTACTCGCCCCCTGTAGCTGCCGCAGGCTGCGATCTTTTGATCTGGCGGCCACGAATCAAACGGTATGTTGCTGTAGGATTATTGGCCTGACTTCACGAGGTACACCCCTATGAGCGAGCCGATTCGTCTAACCCAGTACAGCCACGGTGCAGGGTGTGGCTGCAAGATTTCCCCCCAGGTGCTGGAGGTGATTCTGGCCGGCAGCGGGGCGCAGAACCTAGATCCCAAGCTGTGGGTGGGCAATGCCTCGCGCGATGATGCGGCGGTATACGCCATCGATGAAGAACGCGGGGTGGTCTCGACCACGGATTTCTTCATGCCCATTGTCGATGATCCGTACGATTTCGGTCGTATCGCTGCCACCAATGCCATCAGCGATATCTATGCCATGGGCGGCGACCCGTTGATGGCGATCGCGATTCTCGGCTGGCCGGTCAACGTGCTGGCGCCGGAGATCGCCCGTGAAGTGATCCGTGGCGGGCGCTCGGTCTGCGACGAAGCGGGCATTCCACTGGCCGGCGGTCACTCCATTGATGCGCCCGAACCGATCTTCGGCCTGGCAGTCACCGGGCTCGTGAAAAAGCGCCACATGAAGCGCAACGACACCGCCACCGCCGGTTGCCTGCTGTACCTCACCAAGCCGCTGGGCATTGGCATCCTCACCACCGCCGAGAAGAAGGGCAAGCTGCGCAACGCCGACATTGGGCTGGCCCGCGACTGGATGTGCACCCTGAACAAACCCGGCAGCCGCTTCGGCAAACTCGACGGCGTGACCGCGATGACGGACGTCACCGGGTTTGGCCTGTTGGGGCATCTGGTGGAAATGGCCGACGGCAGCCAACTCACCGCGCGCATTCAATATGACCGCGTTCCACGTCTGCCCGGAGTCGAGTATTACCTCGAACAGGGCTGCGTGCCCGGCGGCACACTGCGCAATTTCGACAGCTATGCCAGCAAGCTCGGTCGCCTTCAGGAGCTGCATAAACTCGTTCTGTGCGACCCGCAAACCAGCGGTGGCCTGCTGGTCGCCGTCACCCCGCAAGGCAACGCCGGCTTCCTCGCTGTGGCCGCCGAACTGGGCCTGAACCTTGAGCCCATCGGTGAGCTGGTTGAGCGACAGACACACGCGGTTGAGGTGTTCTGATGTCGACCGACTTCACCGATTACCGCGACATCTTTCTCAACAACCGGCCAATGATGGACACCCGCGCGCCGGTCGAGTACGCCAAGGGTTCATTCCCCGACGTAATCAATCTGCCGCTGATGAACGACCACGAGCGCCAACGCATCGGCACTTGCTACAAGCAGCAGGGGCAGCAATCGGCGATCATCCTGGGGCATCAACTGGTGTCGGGTGACATCAAGGCCGAACGCATCCAGGCCTGGGCCGATTTCGCCCGGGCGCATCCTGATGGCTACCTTTACTGTTTTCGCGGCGGGTTGCGTTCGCAGATCGTCCAGCAATGGCTCAAGGACGAGGCGGGCATCGACTATCCGCGCGTCGGTGGCGGTTACAAGGCCATGCGTACCTTCTTGCTGGAGACGGTCGACCAGGCGATTGCCCAATGTGATTTCGTCCTGCTGGGCGGCATGACCGGCACCGGCAAGACCGAGGTGTTGACGCAGTTGCTTAACGGGCTGGACCTTGAGGGCCACGCCAACCACCGCGGCTCCAGTTTCGGCAAACGTGCCACTGGCCAGCCGTCCAACATCGACTTCGAAAACCGCCTGGCGGTGGACGTGTTGAAAAAGCGCGCCGCGGGCATCGAGCAGTTCGTGCTGGAAGACGAGAGCCGCATGGTCGGCAGTTGTGCCTTGCCGTTGCCGTTGTTCCAGGGCATGCAGCAGTTTTCGATGGTCTGGCTGGAAGACAGCCTGTCAGGGCGGGTCGAGCGAATCCTGCGCGATTACGTGGTGGATTTATGCGCCGAGTTCATCCGCGTGCATGGCGATGAAGGGTTTGCGCTGTTTTCCGAGCGGTTGCTGGAAAGCCTGAACAATGTGCAGAAACGCCTGGGCGGAGAACGCCATCGGCGGATGTTGATATTGATGGAAGCGGCATTGGCGGAGCAGGCGCGCAGTGGCGCGGTGGATCTGCACCGGGACTGGATTGAAGGGTTGTTGAGCGAGTATTACGACCCGATGTATGCGTTCCAGCGGGAGAAGAAGGGTGGGCGGATCGAGTTTGCGGGGGAGCAAGCGGCGGTTCTGGAGTATTTGAAAACGCGGCAAAAACAACAGGATTGAGGGTGTTTTTGCCGGCCTCATCGCGAGCAAGCTTTGCTCCCACAGGATTTGCGCCTGACCGTTACCGCGTGGACGGTGCCTGATCTGTAGGAGCAAAGCTTGCTCGCGATGGGGTCGTGTCAGGCGCTACCTGTTTTAAAGGACAGCCGCGCCGATCAACCCGGTGATCACTCCGATCCCCATGGTCATCAGCGCCACGCTCACCAGTACCCGTGCGTCGAAATCCTTGCGCAGCATCAGCAGCGACGGCAGGCTGATGCTTGGCAAGGTCATCAACAAGGCGACCGCCGGAGCGGTGCCCATCCCCAGGGTCATCATGGTTTGCACGATCGGGATTTCCGCCGCCGTGGGGATCACGAACAATGTGCCGATGATCGCCAGCGGTATCAGCCACAGCAAACCGTTGGCCATGGCGCCGTCAATGTGAGGGAACACCCAGACCCGCACGGCCCCCAGGACCAACACCGCCAGGATGTAGATCGGAATCGTGCTCCAGAACAACTGCCAGATGGTGCGGCCCCAGCGAACCAGGAACGGTTGCGAGTCCGGTTCACTGGCCGCCGACACCGCTTCGACAGCCGCTTCGGGCAGTACTTCCGGGCCGGAAATCCGCTGTGCAACCAGCGACACACCGAACACCAGCACAATACCCGCCACCAGTCTCAGCGCCGTGAATCCCCAGCCCAGCACGAATCCCATGAACACCAGCGTGGCCGGGTTCAGCACCGGGTTGCCGATCCAGAAGGCCAGCGCCGCGCCGACCGAGACATTCGACCGCCGCATGCTCGCCGCCACTGGAGCGGCGCAGCACGAGCACATCATCCCCGGCAACGCAAACAAGCCACCGCGCACGGTCGAGGCAAAACCGGCGCGGCCAAACAGGCGCAGCAGCCAGTCTCGCGGGATCAGCACCTGCAGGAGCGAGCCGAGGATGACGGCCAGCACGGCGGCTTTCCAGATCGCCAGGAAATACACCTTGGCATAGGTCAGCGCAGCGATGAGCGGGGAGGTTTGTGCGTCGTTGAGAATAGACGCGCCGATGCTGTGGTTGTCAGCGGCCAGGAAGGCTTTGGCGTAGTAGGGCGACCATTTGACGTAATAGAGACCGATGCAGGCGACGAGGACGAAGAGGGCGGGTTTCCACCAGAACGACCAGCCCCGAGTGGGGGCGGCAACAGAAGACAGTGACATGGTGAGGTTCCGGGCGAGAGGACGATGGACGGATGATAGCCCAGACCTTGCCTTTCGCGGAGTGTGGCCAATGATGATCAGTCGGGTTCAGTGAGCTTCTGCGGCGAGCGAGCCTGCTCGCGCCGGGCCGCGCAGCGGCCCCAGAAAACCCTGTTTATGTCGGGCAGGTCTCGGCACCGTTATCCAGACCTTGCTTGTAACTGTGGCTCGCGACGCTCGCCTTGCCGTTGTGCCAGGTCAGCGTCAGGACGAACAGCGAATCGTAATCGCTGGACTCCCAGTCTTCTGTGATCGTCTGTTTCTTGCCAACGGCTTCGCCCGCGACCGTGTTGATCAGCTCCGGCAGGTAGCCGTGGGACCAGGCGGTATAGATGACCGAGTTGTGATACTTGTCGTGAAGCAGTTCATCGGCCAGGTCGCTGGTGTCATTGGCCGAAAAGTTGATGTTCACCGGCAACCCGAGCTTGATCGCGCTGGGGCTGATGGTCATCAGCGGACGAATATAACTGTAGGAGTTATCCAGCTCGCCTTCTTCGACATTGCGCGTCGGGTTGGCGGCAAACACGTAGTTGGCCTTGCCGAATTTTTCCGGCAGCAAGGTGGCCAGGTCGATGGCGCGGTTCAAGCCCTGGCAGTTCAGCTGGCCGAGACCGCCTTCAGGTTTTTCCGCGTGGCGCAGGAATACCAGGGTCTGGGTGCCGTCAGCCGGCTGGGCACGGCTCTCGCTGGATTCCAGCGACAGGAACACCGCGCTGGTGGCCAGCAATGCGGGCAGGAACAAGTAGGCGCGATGCTTGAAACGAGTGGCAAATTTCGAAAGGTTCTTCATCGAATAAAGGGTTCTTCAGCGCATTCGGTTAAGGCTGACAAACCTTTACACCGCGAGCGTCCAGCGTCGGGTGATTTCCATGTCGATAAGCCGGTCCGTTTCCGAAAGGGCAATCCTCAGAGTCCTCTGAGGCCCATTTGGTTCGATACCGGCCGGGGGCGCAGCAATGTATCGATAACCTTTCATGGGTTGCAGCGAAGGTTATCGACAGGATGTTGCGAAATTATGGCCACCCTACAGGTTATGGCGATGACGAAGGCGTCAATTGTTCGATCTTGATAATCAGCGACATTGATAACGCCTTTGGATCCCGTGGATTATGATCGGCGTACATTTCCCGGTGGATACCCTCATGACCGATCTGTCCGCGTTCCCCATCACGCAAAAGTGGCCTGCCCAGTACCCGGAGTGGCTCCAGCTGTACTCCTTGCCGACCCCCAACGGCGTCAAGGTGTCGATCATGCTCGAAGAGATCGGGCTGCCCTATGAACCCCATCGTGTGGGCTTCGACACGAACGACCAGTTGTCCCCCGAGTTTTTGTCGCTGAACCCCAACAACAAGATTCCGGCGATCCTTGATCCTCACGGTCCGGGGGATCAACCGTTGGCGCTGTTCGAGTCCGGGGCGATTCTGATCTACCTCGCTGACAAAAGCGGGCAGTTGCTGGCCCAGGAATCGGCCGCTCGCTACGAGACGATCCAGTGGTTGATGTTTCAGATGGGCAGCATCGGTCCGATGTTTGGCCAGGTCGGCTTTTTCAATAAATTTGGCGGCAAGGACTACGAGGACAAACGTCCACTGCGACGCTACGTCGAAGAAAGCAAGCGCCTGCTGAACGTGCTCGATGGGCGGCTGGAAGGGCGGGACTGGATCATGGGCGAGCGCTACACCATCGCCGACATCGCCACGTTCCCCTGGATACGCAATCTGATCGGCTTCTATGAAGCGGGCGATCTGGTGGGCATCAACGACTTCAAGAACGTCACGCGAGTCCTGGAGCGTTTTCTGGCACGCCCGGCGGTGATGCGCGGGCTGGAAATTCCGAAGTCGGCGATTTAAGTCCATCCATCTCACCCTCAGGGAAGACCCATGCATTCATTCGATTTCAAACAGGTAGACGTATTCAGCCGCGTCGCGCTCAAGGGCAATCCATTGGCCGTGGTGTTCGCGGCCGATGAACTCAGTGATGAGCGTATGGCGGCGTTTGCGACCTGGACCAACCTCAGTGAAACGACGTTCATCCTCGAACCACAAGACCCTCGGGCCGATTACCGGGTCAGGATTTTCACCACCGCAAAGGAGTTGCCGTTTGCCGGTCATCCGACCTTGGGGACGTGTCACGCCTGGCTCGAAGCGGGTGGCGTGCCCAAGGGAGAAGAGATTATTCAGGAGTGTGGCGTCGGGTTGGTGCGGGTCCGTCGCCAAGGCGCGGAGCTGGCTTTTCTTGCACCGCCCCTGCTCCGGACCGGGCCGGTGGAGGCCGACCTGGTGGAGCGGGTGCGACTGGGGCTGGGACTTGAGCAGGGCGCGATTGTTCGGGCCCAGTGGGTCGATAACGGGGCCGGCTGGCTGGCGGTGATGCTCGACAATCGCCAGCAGGTGCTGGACCTGAAGCCGGATCATGGGCAAATGCTTGGCCTGGCGGTCGGTGTGATTGCGCCCTGGAACCCTGAGCGGGATGGCGATGATGCGCACTTCGAGGTGCGGGCGTTCATCAGCGGCGACGGCATGCCCGAAGATCCAGCCACCGGCAGCCTGAACGCCGGTGTTGCCCAATGGTTGCTCAAGGAAGGGTTGGCGCCGTCGTCCTACGTGGTCAGCCAGGGGTTGACCATGGGCCGCGCCGGGCGAATCCAGGTCGAACAACTGGGCGACGAGATCTGGATCGGCGGCGCGGTGGTGACCTGCATCAGTGGCACCCTGAACCTGTAACGCTGACGGGCGCGGTTGAGTGAACACTGACCGCGCCTGCAATAGGGTGAAGCCGCTAATGGCGGTGCAAATCGAACCTGCGCGCTTTGGTCGCGACCACTCGCTGCACCCCTTGCTCTGGTTGGGCAGGCCGCGATTATTGTCAGTCCGGCAACGGACTCTTCGTCATCCGGCGTTTGTGCAGGGCGCCGCAGAAGGCATAAGCTTTCGCCCCCTGCGACTTTCGTCTTGTTCATCGATTTTCAGGAACCCCCATGTCCAGCCAGTTCCCCGAAGCACGTCCACGCCGTCTGCGCCGCAATGCGAGCCTGCGCAGCCTGTTCCAGGAAACCGAATTCAGCTTGAGCGATCTGGTGCTGCCGATCTTCGTCGAAGAAGAAATTGACGACTTTGTGCCGATCAAGAGCATGCCCGGCGTGATGCGTATCCCCGAGTCGAAACTGGCTGGCGAGATCGAGCGTTACGCCCGTGCCGGTATCAAGTCGGTGATGACCTTCGGCGTGTCCCACCACCTGGACAGCACCGGCAGTGACACCTGGAGAGAGGATGGCCTGGTCTCGCGCATGTCGCGCATTGCCAAGGATGCTGTGCCGGACATGATCGTGATGTCGGACACCTGCTTCTGCGAATACACCGATCATGGCCACTGCGGTGTGATGCACCACCATGAAGTCGACAACGATCAGACCTTGATCAACCTGGGTCGCCAGGCCGTGGCAGCAGCCCACGCCGGGGCCGATGTCATTGCCCCGTCGGCGGCAATGGACGGCCAGGTCCGGGCGATTCGTCGGGCGCTGGATGAGGCTGGTTTCACCCAGATTCCTATCATGGCTTACTCGACCAAATTCGCTTCCGCGCTCTACGGTCCGTTCCGTGAAGCTGGCGGCAGCGCGCTCAAGGGCGACCGCAAAAGCTACCAGATGAACCCGATGAACCGCCGCGAAGCGGTACGTGAATCATTGATGGACGAGCAGGAAGGCGCCGACGCGCTGATGGTCAAACCGGCGGGCGCCTACCTGGACATCATCCGCGACATTCGAGAAGTGTCCCGTCTGCCGTTGGCGGCGTATCAGGTCAGTGGTGAATACGCGATGATCAAATTCGGCGCTCAGGCCGGTGCGATCGATGAGGATCGGGTGGTCCGCGAAAGCCTTGGGGCGATCAAACGCGCGGGCGCGGATCTGATCTTCACCTACTTTGCGATGGACCTGGCGCTGGCCGGGATCTAAAGCCCACCGCATGATCCCTGTGGGAGCGGGCTTGCTCGCGATGGGGCCGTGTCAGGCGATATTGATATTGGATGTGCCACCGCCATCGCGAGCAGGCTCACTCCTACATGGAAATCGTGTGGGTTCGTGTTGAATCAGGCAACACCAAAGAAAGGCCGGATCCCGTGTTCCTGGAAGTACCGTTCGATCACTTTCGGATCGGAGCACGTTTCGGCAATCGCCACGTAGGTGTCCGGCCGTAACAGGTAAAACCCGTTACGCCCCAGGCCCGCGATTTCGAACGCCGGACGCCAGTCAAATACCTGCAGCGGCAGATGGTGTTCCGTGCACCAGGCGATCATTTCGTCGCTGGTGTCGCCATACACATGCACCTGCCAGACCGGTTGCTTGAGCGATTCGAAGTTGTCGCCTTCGCCATCGTGAGCCCAGGGCAATCGATCCCCACCATGCACGTGCCCGGCAACGCCGGTGCTGAGTGGCATCCCGCGATAATTGACGGTGATCTGCGAGACCGTGCGAAACAAAAACTCGCGGGAGGTCTCGAACGAGGCCATTTTCGGGATCACGAACGGGGCCAGACGCGTACGCAACAGGTCGGCCAAGGGGCCTTGGGCGGTGGCGAAGCTGAACACCCGGTCCGTGGTGGCCACCAGTTTGCGGGCAAACGCGATACGTTCGGGTTCGTAGCTGTCGAGCAGCCGGGCCTCGGCGGCGCCGCTCAAGACTGCAGCGAGTTTCCAGGCCAGGTTGATGGCGTCGCCGATCCCGGTGTTCATGCCCTGACCGCCTGCGGGGCTGTGGACATGGGCCGCGTCCCCCAGCAGGAACGCACGCCCGGTGCGGAAGTGGTCCGCCACGCGGTGATGCACGCGGTAGGTGGAAAACCAGTTCACCTGATCGATTTGCACCTTCATATTATTGATCGCGTGACTGCTGACGTCCTCGAACCGCAGGTTCTCCGGATGCTCGGCACGCTCATCTCGAACCGTGCCGATCAACCGGGCGCGGCCTTCTGCCGCCATGGGAAACACGGCGAGGAAGTCCGCTTCATCCAGGTCCACGTGCAGCTCGCCGTTGATGGACTCGCCACTGGCCTGCACATCCGCGACGTAGAAAATCTGCTGGTAGGTCCCCCCTGGAAAACCGGTGTCCAGGGTCTTGCGCACGATCGATTTGGCCCCGTCGCAACCGGCCAGGTAACAGGCCTGACAGGTTTCCTGCTGGCCATCGGGCCGGCGCAACCTGGCGCTGATGCCGTCACCGGTTTCCTCGAAGCTTTCCAGTTCGGTATCGCGCTCGACTTCAATACCGAACGTTCGCAGGCGGTCGATGAGCAGGCGCTCGTGTTGATCCTGAGGAAATATTTTCAGGAACGAGTAGGGCGTCAGGCCTTCGCCAATACGGGTCAGGGGCAGGCGCGCGACCGGTCCGCCCTTGACCCAGAAATTAGCCGCCGCGACACGATGGCCGTTCTGCACCACGGCGTCGGCGAGATCGAGTTGGCGGTACAGCTCCAGCGTACGAGCCTGCACCGCCAGCGCTCGGGAAGTCGTGCCGGGTGCCGACGTTCTGTCGATGATCCGCACGCGCACGCCCAGTTTGCTCAACCACAGCGCCAGGACCAAACCGGTCGGTCCAGCGCCGACGATCAGCACGTCGCTTCGGTTCATGAGCCCGTCCTCTTTAGAGTGTGAGCTCTAGTATGGTCCAGTTCGAGGGTGAGTCCAGACGCGCCGCCAGACGGAAAAAGGCCCCGCAACGGTGACGCTGCGGGGCCTTTTTTTGAGGCGTCGGGGGATCAGAAGTCGATGGTGCCCGACAACTTCGCGACCCGTGGCTCGCCCTGGGTCAGGTAGCCGCCCTGGGCCGATTCCCAGTATTTCTCGTTTGCCAGGTTTTCGATTCCGAAACGCAGGGTCACGTCTTTCTGCTCCACTTTGAAGCCATACCGCGCACCGGCATCGAAGCGGTTCCAGGTCGGCAGGCTGAGGTTGTTCGCCGCATCGGCGTATTGGCCGCCAGTGCGCAACATCCGCGCATTCAGCGCTACACCTTGCAGGCCCGGCACGTCCCAATCCACACCGGCATTGAACTGAAAGTTCGGCACGCCGATAGCGCGATTACCATCGTTTGCGCCGTTCTGGGTGTCTTTCAGTTCGGTGTCCATCAAGGTCAGCCCGCTGATCAGGCGCAGGCCTTCGATAGGCTCGCCGAAGACGTTCAGCTCGACGCCTTTGTTGATCTGTTTGCCTTCACGAATAAATTCCGCCGTGGTCGCGCTGGTCGCAACGGAATAGCCGTCTCCCGGTTGTTCGATGCGGTACACACCGAGGCTGGCGCCGTAGGTGCCCATGTCGACTTTGACCCCGGCTTCGATCTGTTTCGAGCGAGCCGGCGCGAACGCCTGATTGCCATTGGTGACGATCAGGTTGCCGGAGGTAACGGGAGAGGTCGGACCTTCGGCCAGGCCTTCGATTCGGTTGGCGTAGAAGGACACGTGTTCCCACGGTTTGAACACGATGCCGTAGACCGGCGTGGTGATCGACTCGTCGTACTTGGAGGTTCGCGTGCCGCTGCCGTAGGCGAAGCCCTGGACCACCAACTGCTGACGACGCACGCCGACGGTCACCAGCAGGCGATCATCGAAGAAGCCGAGGGTGTCGGAGGCGGCGCCGCTGCGCACGAAGGTTTTGCCGGTGATGCCCGGATCGTTGAGGTCGCCAGCGGAAAAATTGCCAACCGGCGACGGCGTTTCGACCGGGTGATAGATGTTGTTGGGGTTTCGGCGCAGGTCGAAATCATAGGCACTGCGCTGCTCGGTCCAGATGCCAGCGAGGCCGAAGTTGAGCTTGTGGCTGACCGGGCCCGTGTCAAATCGGCCATTAAGGCCGCCCATGACGCTTTTGTTGTCCTCGTCGTGCGGGATGAACGAGCCGGTGGTAAAGGAGCTGCCATCGTTGCCGACCAGAGTGGTGGAGTTGTAGCGTCCCACTTCGCGGGTGTGCTTGGCACCGCCAGCGGCATAGGCGGTCCAGTTGTCGTTCAGGTCGTATTCGGCGCGCAGCATGCCGAAGGTGTCTTCGATTTCGGTGAAACCCCACTTCTGCGCGTAGTTGGTGTCGGCAGAAGGCGCGTCCGGAATGTGTGTGGTGTTGCCGAGGTTCACCGAGTTGCGGCCACCATTGACCCTTTGTTTCTGGTAGGCGAAGTCGCCAGAAACACGCAGGGCGTCACCGCGGTAGTCCAGGCCGATGGCGAACAACTTGGAGCGCTGGTTTTCGTGATCGATGCCGGTGTCACCTTCGCGCTGAGCCAGGTTGACCCGTGCACCGAAACGGTTGTCCTCGCCGAACCGTTGGCCGAGGTCCAGATGCTGGCCCATCCGGCCTTCGTCATTGATGTCGGTGGTGAATCGACGCAACGGCACATCGCTGGCGCGTTTGGGTTGCAAGTTGACACCCCCGCCGATGCCCGAACCCGTCGGCGTCACGCCGTTGATGAACGCGTTCGGGCCTTTGAAGACCTCCACACGTTCCAGTGCATCGGTGGAGATGATCTGCCGGGGCAGCACGCCGTACAGGCCGTTGTAGGAAATGTCGTCACCGGTAAGTGGTAAGCCACGGATCATGAAAATCTGCGACTGGTTGGAAAATCCGCTGGCCTGACGCACCGAGGCGTCGTTCAACAGCACATCGGCCACGTCTTCGGCCTGCTGATCCTGGATCAGTTGTTCGGTGTACGACGACACACTGAACGGTACGTCCATGATGTCCTGATTGCCCAACACACCGAGTTGTCCACCACGCGCCACCTGACCACCGGCAAATACCGGGGGCAGGGCGGAAGGCGACGGGGCTTGAGCGTTGACGTTGACGTCGTCCAGTACCAACGCCTTGCCGTTGTTTTCGGCGGGTTCAGCGGCGTAGGCGGTAATGGAAAGGGAGCAAAACAGAGCAATAAGCGTCGGTCGCAAAGGCGCGCCGAGTCGGGTTGGAGAGGTCATGTTTCGTTCCTGGCGGTGCGTCGCCGATGAGGTAAAAATTGACGGCGCGGGAACTCCTTGCGCAAATGCGACTCCAGGCGCGAATGATAGATTTTCTCAGTAACGTCTTGCAATGGGTTTGTTATTACGGTGTGTAGATAATCTTCAGCGGGGTTGTGAGCTTTCTGTAGCGATGGAGCCCGTGAGGATGTAACGCATCTGTGTAGCAGCTGCCGAGCTTGCGAGGCTGCGTTCGGCTGCGAAGCAGTCGCCAGTGAGCGGTGCTGTGTATCTGACACACCGCAGTGTCTGGTTTCACACTGCTTCGCAGCCGAACGCAGCCTCGCAGGCTCGGCAGCTGCTACAGACATGTGTAGCAGGCTCGACGGCTGCTACAGGGAACAGTGGAGGGTGGTGAGGGTCATAGCCTGCGCCATGCCATTGGTCGTATGGTTAACCCGTCTTTAAGGATTTGATGGAGCTCCATGCAAGCCAATCGATTGATCACGAGCGTCGCGGCGCTGCTGGTACTGGCCGGATGCGGCACCCAGCGCACCCAGGAACCGCCTGCGCGAACACCCAATGAGGTCAAGGCGGAACTGATGCGCTTGCTGCCGGCCAAGACGGTCGATCGCCAGGGCTGGGCCACGGATATTTATGCGGCGTTTGCAGCCCAGGCCATCCCTGCGACCACGCAAAACCTATGTTCGGTGCTCGCCGTCACCGAGCAGGAATCTACCTTCCAGGTCGACCCACCGGTCCCCGGCTTGGGCAAGATTGCCCGTGACGAGATCGACCGCCGTGCGGCCAAAGCCCATATTCCCGGCCTTTTGATCAGCGGCGCGCTGCAGGTGCGCTCACCCAACGGCAAGAGCTACAGCGACCGTCTCAATGCTGCGCGCAGCGAGAAGGAGCTCAGTGCGATTTTCGATGATTTCATCGGCATGGTGCCTATGGGGCGGACGCTGTTCGGTGGTTTCAACCCGGTGCACACCGGTGGACCGATGCAAGTCAGCATCGAATTCGCCGAGCAGCAGGCGCGCAATTATCCGTACCCGGTAGAGGGCTCGATTCGTCGTGAAGTGTTCAGCCGACGTGGGGGAATGTATTTCGGGATTGCCCACTTGCTTGGCTATCCGTTGAGCTATCAGCAGCCGCTGTATCGTTTTGCCGACTTCAATGCCGGTTGGTACGCCAGCCGCAATGCGGCGTTCCAGAACGCGGTGAGCCGTGCTTCGGGTATTCCCCTGGCGCTGGATGGGGATCTGGTCCGCTATGACTCGATCATGCCTGGCACCACTGAATTGGCGGTGCGCACCCTCGGGAAGCGACTGGACATGCGCAACCCGACGATCAGGGATCAATTGGAAAAGGGAAAGAGCCTCGAATTCGAGGAAACAACACTCTATGAGCGGGTGTTCGAGTTGGCCGAGCAAGCCGAAGGCCGGTCGCTGCCCCGTGCGGTGTTGCCGGGGATCGTGCTGCAGAGTCCGAAGATCACCCGCAAACTCACCACGGCGTGGTTCGCCAAGCGAGTCGATGAGCGATATCAGCGGTGCATGGCGCGGGCGCGTTGAATAGACACACAAAATACCGGCATAAAAAAACCCGGTTGTTGAGGCCGGGTTCTTCGTCGAAGAGTGCTAAGTAATGCTTCGATCATACGGTGCGATTCTGGATCAGGCGATCGGAACCACCTTCGGCAACGCGACGTTCCAGTAAACGATCTGAACCACCTTCGGCGACGCGGCGATCGATCAGACGGTCGGCACCACCTTCAGCGACGCGGCGTTCGATCAGACGATCGGCACCACCTTCAG
>NZ_JBYVMF010000044.1:0-11523 GCF_058145095.1 Pseudomonas sp. MDV22-iso1 | reverse complement strand
CTTCAGCGACGCGGCGTTCGATCAGACGATCGGCACCACCTTCAGCGACGCGGCGATCGATCAGACGATCGGCACCACCTTCAGCGACGCGGCGTTCGATCAGACGATCGGCACCACCTTCAGCGACGCGGCGTTCGATCAGACGGTCGGAACCACCTTCAGCCACACGACTTTCAATCAGGCGATCCGAGCCGCCTTCAGCGACAGTCTGGTGAGCAGAAGTAGCGGCGAAAGCGTTAACTGCGAAAACCGAGAAAGCGATGCTGAGGAAGAGTTGGCGTTTCATGAGAGTGTGCTCCGGGGTGTTATTGGTTGGTATGGAGCTGATGTTACGCCGTGGATTTTTTATGAGAACTTCATTGCCATGATGGTGGATATCAATGGCAATGATAGGTCGCGCGCCGTACCTCATTCGGTCGTGATGATTCGATCGCGGTCAGATCACCTTCACTGCTCGCCCGATGAATTGGATCGGTCCGGTGGGTTTGCCGATCGGTGAGCCAGTGGGGTTTTCCAGTGTCAGTTCGAACAGCTGGTCGGGAACCAGCGGCGGCAGTTTGTCCAGCGGCACCGACAACGTCTGCCCCGGCTTGACCAGCCCCAGCGACACCGGCCCTTGCCAGCCCTCGGCCTTGGTCCAGAACTCCAGCGCCTTGTCGGCCGGAACTTCCACTACGCCCAGTGGGATCAGCTGGATTTCCCTCGGGTTGCTGGCCTGGATCACCCAGCCAGGTGCCTTGTCCTGAGGGCCCACCAGCACCACCAGATACGTCGGTTTGACGGTGGTCTGCGTCAGCAGCAACGCTCCGAGCAGTAACGTGGCCGTCAGCCCGGCGCCGGCCAGTGCGCGCCACAAGGGCAACAGGTTCCACCAGGAGGGGGATTGCGCCGCTGGCTGCGGAGGGCGCGGCTCCAGGGCTGCCACGCTGCGCTCGATACGCGGCCACAGGTGAGCCGTCGGTGTCGTGGGTTCGACAAGATCGGTCAACCCCAGCAAGCGGCGCTCCCAAGTGTCGACCGCCGTGCGCAGCTCGGCATCGTCGCGCAGGCGTTGTTGAACCTCGCTTCGCCGCTCGGCCGACAACGTGCCCAGCACATACTCGCTGGCCAGCTCGTCGCGTTCTTCCGGGGTTTCGTCAGCAGGTCCGGTGATCATCCCATGCACTCGCGCAATGCCGTCAGGCTCCGCCTGATCCAGGCTTTGACGGTACCCAGTGGGGTGCCGAGTTTGTGTGATATCTGTGCGTGGGAGTACCCGTCAACGTAGGCATGCACGATGCAACTGCGCCGGTCCGGGTCCAGTTGCTCCAGGCAATGATGAATGCGCCCCGAGTGCAGATGCGCATCAAAGGCTTCGGTAATGATCGGCACGTCCGGTTCACCTTGGGTTTCGCGGCTGTGATCACGAATGAAATTGAGCGCCAGGTGCCGGGTCACGCTGTACATCCAGCCCCTCGCCGACCCTCGTGCCGGATCGAAGCGGGCGGCGCCGGTCCATATCTTGAGGAACGCATCGTGAACGATGTCCTCCGCCAGTGCCGTGTCGCGCACCAGACGCTTGGCAACGCCGAGCAGGCGCGGACTCTCCTGCACGTACAAATCCAGCAAGGCCTGACGCTCACCGCGACCGCAGGCAGCCAGGTGGGCTTCGTAATCAAAAAGAGGTTCGGGCAAGGACACTGTGCTCAGCCGTTAGCGGGTCGTGAATGCAATCTAGCAAACAAAACGGATACCTGTGTGCGAGCCTGCTCGCGATAGCGGATCAAGATCCGACAGTGGACGACTGACGGTCCGTTATCGCGAGCAGATGCATTGCCTGACTGCCTACAGGGCGGCCCAGAAAATATAGTCCGCCTGGTACTTCACCACTTCCTGCTTGCCCTTGTTGGCGGTGGTGCATTCGGTGCCGGGTGCCACGCCGCCCTTGAGGGCCACGCGCTGGATGTAACTGACACCGCTCATCGCGCCTTTACCCTCGGCAGGATTGGCCTTGACCAGTTGATAGGGCAGGTTACCCGGGCTCGACGGAGCAACGGCGAGCTGGGTGCCGGTGACTTTTGAGCCATCTTTGGCCTGCCAGGTCGCCGGCGGCCCGAAGTAGGTGCCGACCTGTTTGCCGCTGCGGTCATTGAGCACGGCCTTGGGCCCGACAAACACCCATTCCGTCATCCCGGCCGCACCCGCCTTGTCGCGGCATTCGTAAGTGATCTCGCCGACCCCGGTGGTTTCCATGGCGACCTTGTGGCCGTCAGGAACCTTGATGCTGTCGGGCAGGGCCGTCTGGGCGAAGGCTGCAGGAACGGCGGCGAACAAACCGGCAAGGCAAATCAGCTGTTTGGCGTTCATCAGTATCTCTCCGAAAATGAGTAATCCGCTGGGCAGCATCTACGGCTGCTACAGGTACTACCCGCCACGCAGCGATTTGGATGCAGCGCTGAAAAAAGAAATTTTCCCGCGCCACCAGAGTCAGCTGCTACAAAGAGATAACCGCAAAGGAGGTGTGTATGTATCAGCTCTACGGACACAAGAACTCCGGCGCTGCGGCGATAGAAGCGGCGCTGGAATTGTGTGAGATTCCTTATCGCTTCATCGACGTCGAAGCCACTCCGGAGGCGGCCAAGGCCCTGGAGAAACTCAACCCGCTCAAGCAGATCCCCACGCTGCAACTGCCCGACGGCAGCATTCTCACCGAGAGTGCGGCGATCCTCATTCATCTGGGGCTGACGTTCCCTTCCTCGGATTTGCTGCCCGGCAATGTCGCCGAGCGGGATCAGGTCATTCGCGGATTGGCCTACATCGTCAGCAATTGCTACGCGGCTATTGGCATCATCGATTACCCCGAGCGCTGGCTGGTTGAGGCGGATGAGACGTCCCGGCAGAACCTGATGGCCGGTGCGCGGCGGCGATTGCACTGGAGTTGGGAGGTGTTCGCGGACCAGTTCTCCGGCGAGCTGTACCTGGGTGATGAAACACCGGGGGCGCTGGATGTGCTGGCAGCGGTAGTGACGCGTTGGGCCGGCAGTCGCGAGCATCTGCGCAGTGCCCGACCCGGGTTCTATGCGTGGCTTGAACGCATCGACCGGCACCCGACACTGGCGCCGGTGTTTGCCCGGCATTGGCCGAACTGAAGATCAAAAGATCGCAGCCTGCCGCAGCTCCTACGGGGAAATGGGTACACCCTGTAGGAGCTGCCGCAGGCTGCGATCTTTTGATCTGGCTTGTTTGATTACTCGCCGCGAATGTATTGCTCCAGCTGCCGAATCAACTCAGCCTGTTCGGCAATGGCTTCCTTGACCAGGTCGCCGATCGACAGCAAACCGATCAATTTGCCGTTCTCGACCACCGGCAAGTGCCGCAGACGCTTGTCCGACATGATGCCCAGGCAGGTGTCGACGGTTTGATGGGTGTCCACCGTAATGACCGGCGACACCATGATGTCGCGAACCGGTGTGCCGACCGAAGAACGACCATGCAGCACCAGTTTGCGCGCGTAGTCCCGTTCACTGATGATGCCCAGCACCTCGTCATTCTCCACCACCAGCAAAGCGCCGACGTTCTTCTCGGCCATCTTCATCAGCGCTTCGAGCACCATATGGTCGGGTTTGATCTGGTGCACTTCCTGATTCTTCTGATCTTTCAACTTGAGCAGTTGGGCGACGGTTTTCATGGTGGTTACTCTGGTGTTGTCGTTGTTCTAGAAGAATCATAGACCCGGACGTCGAGGGCAAGACCGAAAGCGGCAGATAACGTGCAAAAAACGTCATTGGGCCGGTTTTTTACGGAAATTCTCCCTATACAACTCTCGGACACGCAACGCGTTTTCACACCTCACCCCCGATCCCTGTAGCAGCTGCCGAGCCTGCGAGGCTGCGTCCGGCTGCGCAGCAGTCGTAAAACCAGATACTTCGGTGGGTCAGATGACACTCGTGCATCGATTTTGCGACTGCTGCGCAGCCGGACGCAGCCTCGCAGGCTCGGCAGCTGCTACAAAGGACGGCGCAGCTCTATCGATTTGTGGTGCGTAACCTGATTTCCCAATGCTCTCTTCATGCGCGATGCACAAGCTCTACCCCGTCGATGACGCGTAGAAT
Organism: Pseudomonas sp. MDV22-iso1; assembly: GCF_058145095.1. Classification (NCBI taxonomy): domain Bacteria; kingdom Pseudomonadati; phylum Pseudomonadota; class Gammaproteobacteria; order Pseudomonadales; family Pseudomonadaceae; genus Pseudomonas; species Pseudomonas sp. MDV22-iso1. The sequence goes on along the minus strand of NZ_JBYVMF010000044.1, from coordinate 7,432 downwards.
CACCGCCCTGAATCAATATTGAGGTTGCACAGGTGGATTTACAGCAGGGCTTCGTCCTGACCCGGCATTGGCGCGATACCCCGGCCGGCACGGAAGTCGAGTTCTGGCTGGCGACCGACAACGGTCCCCGGCGCATTCGCCTGCCTTATCAACCGTCGGTGGCGTTCATTCCAGAGCAGCAGCGCGAGCAGGCTGAACGGGTGCTTTTGGACGAGAAAAACGTCGAACTGCGGCTATTGGCATTGCTGGACTTCGAACATCGGCCGGTGCTTGGTGTGTATTGCCAGCAGCACGGGCAGTTGATGCGCCTGGAAACCGCGCTGCGCAAGGCCGGTGTCGAGATGTTCGAAGCCGATGTCCGCCCGCCGGAACGCTACATGATGGAGCGCTTCATCACTGCCCCGGTCATCTTCGGCGGTAACCCCACTGCCGACGGCCTGTTGCTTGATGCGCAGATGAAACCCCATTCCGACTACCGGCCCGCACTCAGGCTGGTGTCCCTGGACATCGAAACCACCGCGCAAGGCGAGTTGTATTCCATTGCCCTGGAGGGCTGCGGCGAGCGTCAGGTGTACATGCTCGGTCCTCCCAACGGGGACGACAGCGAGGTGGATTTCCGGCTCGAATACTGTGACAGCCGAACCCTGCTGTTGAAGAAGCTCAACGAATGGTTCGAGCGCTTTGACCCGGACGCCATCATCGGCTGGAACGTCGTGCAGTTTGATTTACGCGTACTCCACGAGCATGCCCGGCGCCTGGGGGTGCCGTTGAAACTGGGGCGTGGCGGTGAAGAAATGCAGTGGCGCGAGCATGGCAGCCGCAACCACTATTTCGCCGCAGCGGCCGGACGGCTGATCATCGATGGCATCGAATCCCTGCGTTCGGCGACCTGGAGTTTTCCGTCGTTCAGCCTGGAAAACGTCGCGCAAACCCTGCTCGGTGAAGGCAAGGCGATCAGCACGACGTACCAGCGCATGGACGAAATCAACCGCATGTTCGCCGAGGACAAGCCAGCCCTGGCCAAGTACAACCTCAAGGACTGCGAACTGGTCACGAGGATTTTCGCCAAGACCCAGCTGCTGACCTTCCTGCTGGAGCGCGCCAGCGTCACTGGGTTGCCGGCGGACCGCAGCGGTGGCTCGGTGGCGGCGTTCACCCATCTCTACATGCCGTTGATGCACCGTCAGGGCTTCGTCGCGCCGAACCTCGGAGGCCGGCCGCCAGAGGCCAGCCCTGGTGGTTTCGTGATGGACTCGCAACCGGGGCTTTACGAGTCGGTGCTGGTATTGGATTACAAAAGCCTTTACCCCTCGATCATCCGCACCTTCCTGATCGACCCCGTGGGGCTGATCGAAGGCCTCAAGCATCCGGACGACCAAGACTCGGTGCCGGGATTCCGTGGAGCGCGGTTTTCCAGAACCCGGCATTGCCTGCCCGCCATCGTGTCTCGGGTTGCCGAAGGTCGCGAGACCGCCAAGCGTGAACACAACGCGCCGCTGTCCCAGGCACTGAAGATCATCATGAACGCGTTCTACGGGGTGCTCGGGTCCAGTGGCTGCCGTTTTTTCGACACGCGGCTGGCGTCGTCCATCACCTTGCGCGGCCACGAGATCATGCTGCGCACCCGCCAGTTGATCGAAGCGCAGGGGCACACGGTGATTTACGGTGACACCGATTCGACGTTTGTCTGGTTACGCCGAGCCCACGGCCAGGAAGAAGCCGCGCAGATCGGCAGCGCCCTCGTGGACCACGTCAATCAATGGTGGCGTGAACATGTCCAGCAGGAATATGGCTTGCACAGCGTGCTGGAGCTGCAATACGAAACCCACTACAGGCGCTTCCTGATGCCCACCATTCGGGGGGCCGAGGAGGGCAGCAAAAAGCGTTATGCCGGGTTGGTGGCGCGGGCTGATGGCACCGACGAAATGGTCTACAAGGGGTTGGAAGCGGTACGCACCGACTGGTCGTTGCTGGCGCGACAGTTCCAGCAGGAGCTGTATTCGCTGATTTTCCACCGCAAGCCTTATCAGGATTATGTGCGCGATTACGTCAGCAAGACCCTGGCCGGTGAGTTCGACGATCGCCTGGTCTACCGCAAACGCCTGCGCCGCACCCTCGACGACTATCAACGCAACGTGCCGCCCCACGTGCGGGCAGCGCGCACTGCCGATGACTACAACGACCAGCAAGGCCGACCGCGGCAGTATCAGAATGGCGGCTGGATCAGTTATGTGATCACTGTTGCCGGCCCCGAACCGCTGGAAATCCGCAGCGCGCCCATCGACTACGACCATTACGTCACGCGCCAACTGCAACCGATCGCGGACGCGATCCTGCCGTTCGTTGACGATGACTTTTCAACCCTGATTGGTGGGCAATTGGGCTTGTTTTGAGTCCAGCAGCGACAGCGTCCAGTCATCGGGAATGCCATGGAAATACTGATCCAGCGCCTGATTGAACAGATTGTCAGGGGGGCCGATCTGCGCAAACAGGGTCATGGATGAGTGAAACTTCAGGTCGTCAGGGTGTCCGAAAATCTCGGCAATCGAGCGTTGTCTGATGTTCAGAACCAATTGGGTACAGGTGCGCAGGCGTGAGCCCAGCAGAGGATCATTCAGGTAGGCCGCTGACTCGGCGGCGGACTGAATGGCGAAATACCGGGACATCTCACTGCCGCCAAGCCCGGCGATCTGCGGAAAGATGAACCACATCCAGTGCCGGCGTTTGCGCCCGGCGATGAGTTCCTCCTGGACGTGGTCGAACACCGGCGCTTGCGCCTGGATGAAACGTTGCAGGTTGAAAGAATCCAGCGGATCAGTGCTTCTCATATAGAAGCCCTCTGATGAAACAGCGAAGGCCTAGACCATGGCCAATCGCTGTTTACGGTGTGGCACGAGAAACGCTTGGTCCAGCGCTTCCAGATCCCCGGTTTCAAGCTGCAGATCGGCGGCTTGAGCATTGAGTTTCACGTGTTCGGGCCGGACCGCTTTGGGGATGGCGATCACGGTTTTCTGACGCAGAATCCATGCTAACGCAACCTGTGCTGGTGTAACGCCGTGATGGGCAGCCACCTGCTTTAACGTCGTATGGGTCAGCATTTGCCCACCCTGACCAATGGGACAGTACGCCATTATTGGCAGCTGGTGTGCCTGGCACCACGGCAACAGGTCAAATTCGATGCCCCGTTCTTCCAGGTTGTAAAGCACCTGATTGGTGGCGCAGGCAGGTGAATTCAGCTCCTGCAGGTCGTCCACATCGAAGTTGGACACACCCCAACGACCGATCTTGCCCGCTTCGCGCAGGCGTTCGAACGCTTCTATCGTTTCTTCAAGGGGGTATTGACCGCGCCAGTGCAGCAAATACAGATCAATGTAATCAGTGCCCAGCCGCTTCAGACTGCGCTCGCACGCCTGGGGAATGCCTTTGCGGCCAGCGTTGTGCGGATACACTTTGCTGACCAGAAACACCTTGTCGCGCAGCCCGGCGATGGCCTCGCCTACGACTTCTTCGGCGCCCCCTTCGGCATACATTTCTGCGGTATCGATCAGGGTCATGCCCAGCTCAATGCCCAGGCGCAGGGCCGCGACTTCCTGGGCGTGCTGCGATCGGTCCTCGCCCATGCGCCAGGTACCCTGGCCGATGACCGGTACATCCACGCCGGCCAATTGCAAAGTGCGCATTCAAACCTCCTGACACTGTTGGGGGTCTACATTCGGCAGCATTAACGTCGTGAGGTTCAGTGAGCGAAGGCGCTGGGGTACCGGACCCTATACGCATCAGTGAGTTGCGTGTCGCGTGTGCGCATGAGCGTCTTGAAATCAGGCACCAGAAAGACCAGCAATGACAACAGCAGCACCATGGCACCCAGCAACGTGATCGTCAGCGCGACGCCCATTGTGGTGATCATGCCGTTCATCGCGAAACTGCCCAAAGGGCTGGCCGCCGCAGATAGAAACGACACGGTGGCGAAAATCCGGTTGCGGTGATCCTTGGGCGTCGCCAGCAACCTCACCGCCGAGGTCGGAATGTTGATCAGCATCAGGCCGATGCCGCCGCAGAAAAATGCGAGGGGAACGATGACCGACGAGGACACGGTGCCAACGACCAACAAATTACCCCCCAATAATGCAAAGCCCGCCGACACACACAGGTCACGCGGTAGGCGCTCGCCGAGCCAGCCGATGACCTTGTAGCTGCCGGCCAGAATACCCAGCCCGAAACACGAGTCCAGCAGGCCGATGTAAGTAACGGGGTACTGGATGACGTCTTTGACGTACAGGGGAAGCAGAATAGTAAAAAAGGGGAAAAGGGCAAAGTTGACCAGCATGGCAATCATCGCCAGGAAAAACTCGACCTTCACGCCGTAAACGACTTTGAAGCCTGAACAGATCATCCTGAAACCGCTGGTTACCCGCGTTTTTGCGTCCGTATCCGTGGCACCTGTGTGCGTCGGCACCGTGGCGATCAAGGCCCCGGCAACAAGGATCGCGAAGAAATCGGCGGCCAACGCGAACGCAATGCCGAACCCATAAATCAGCCCGCTGGCCAGCACGGGCCCCAGCAGGGTCGAAAACGAGTACATGACGCTTTTACTGCGGAACGCCAGGGAGACTTTATCGTCGTCTGCGAACAGCGGAATGATCGACGCCTGGAGCGGATCGCGCACGCCGACCACCGCGCTGCCAATCATCATCAGCGCGCCCAGTGTCCAGGGATTGAAGGCGCCTGTGACGGACAGCAGCACCATCACCAGCGCGGTCAGGGCGCTCAGCATCGATACGATTTTGAGGATGAGGATCTTGTTGTACCGGTCGCCGAGCCATCCAAACAAAGGCCTGGCGAGCACTTCTGCCGCAATCGAACAGGCGATCATGTTGGCGAAATACACGGCCGAACCGGTTTCCTGCAACGTCCACCAGGCCACGGCCAACTGGTTGCACCGACCTCCCAGCACCATGAGGAAAAAACTGAACTGCACCTTCAGCAGTTGCCGGTTGATGCCGGGGATCAGCCTGAAACCTGAATGATCGCTACCCATGAATTCCCTTCTTTTCAAACAGCTCGCCGGATGACGTTCCTTGTCGGCGGCTAGGGTACACAGAACCGGGAGTCGATGTACCGACGGACGTTTACAGACCGTCGGCACTGCACTTTTTCAGTATTCGCGGCTCTATCCTTGGCCAGCCCGCGGCGATCCCCACCGCCGGCCAATGCCCAAGTCCCAGAATCCATGGCTCGAGTGTTACCCCTCATTACTGTGCAAATCCGATGTTGTTGCCTGCTGTTCAGCGCGCTGGCGATGCTCTTCGTCAGTGGTTGCAGCCGGCAGCAGGGGCAGGACATCGTCGACCAGTTCCGCGAAGGCAAACCCCAGGAATTCCTCCAGACCAGCGTCGACCGCATGGCCACCCTGGCCATGCGTGACAACCTCGACAGCCTTTACTTGCTGATGACCAAGCTCTACCTGCGCAACCCGGACGAGTTGAAAAAGTCCGGCTTCCTTGACGCGCGCACCGCGGAAAAGCAGGTGCGCATGGCCATCGAACAGCAGCAGCCGCTGCCGACCCTGGGCGGTAAAAAAGACCTGGCCGCGTTGAGCTACGCCATGAGCCCGGAGTTTCTGGGTGACCGGGTCGGCGCGTTCATTTACGCCATCGGCAGCATGCTGGTGACCGCGCACGGCAATCGCATGGAGTTCTACATGACGGACGCGATCAACCCGACGTTCGTCAGCAACGCCGCGCGCAACATCGAGAAAGCCACCTGGATCCTCAGTCAGCGGCAGAACCCCCAGGGCGGGCCGTTGCTGTTTTCCAACGAAATCTCGGAGGAGGGCAGCAACCTGAGTTTCGCCGTGGAATTCGGCAAGATCGTCGCGCGGCTGGACTTGCTCACTCAAATGCTCGACGAGCGGTATCGCCGAATCGGCCTGAATTACGCGCAAAGTCTGCTGTTTTTGAATTTTTTGCCAGTGCAGTGAATTGAGTCAGGTAGAGTGCAAAGTTGTATACAATCTGCGCCTGCATTGATTGAAAGGGAGCTGCACACGTCATGACTGACCATGCCACTGTCGAACGCGGGCTGATCGATCACTCGACCCGAACCGAGAAACTGCCTTACGCCGCTTTACTGGCATTCGCCATGACAGGTTTCATCGCCATCCTCACCGAAACCCTGCCCGCCGGGTTGCTGACACAAATCGGTGCGGGGCTGAACGTGAGCGAGGTATGGGCCGGGCAACTGGTGACACTCTATGCACTGGGGTCAATCGTGGCGGCCATCCCCCTGACCGTCGCCACTCGCGGCTGGCGCAGGCGTCGGGTGTTGATGATGACGGTCTGCGGATTTCTGCTGTTCAACACCGTCACCACGTTTTCCACTCATTACGGCCTGACCCTGGTCTCGCGGTTTCTGGCGGGCATGGCGGCGGGTTTGTCCTGGGGCATCATGGCCGGTTACGCGCGGGGCCTTGTGCCGGTGCACCTGCAGGGTCGGGCATTGGCGATCGCCATGCTCGGCACACCGGTTGCGCTGTCGTTGGGTACGCCAGCGGGTACGTGGCTGGGAAACATGATCGGTTGGCGCGCCTCGTTCGGCATCATGTCGGCACTGGCGCTGGTGTTGGCGGCATGGATCATGATTTCGGTACCGGACCGGCCGGGACAGGCCGACACCCAACGCCTGCCGCTGGCAAAGGTATTTCGCACCCCTGGCGTAAGACCGGTGCTGTTTGTGGTCCTGACGTGGATGCTTGGGCACAACATCCTTTACACCTATATCGCGCCTTTTCTGAAGCAAGCCGGGTTGGGTGAGCGGGTGGACCTGGTGCTCCTAGTCTTCGGCATCAGCTCCTTGGTGGGGATCTGGATTATCGGCCTGCTGGTCGACCGCTGGCTGCGCCGTTTGACGTTGATCAGCCTGGCCGTGTTTGCGTTGACGGCACTGGTGCTGGCGATGGCAAATTCGTCGCCTTGGGTGATTTATGGCTGCATGGCGGTGTGGGGGCTTTCATTCGGGGGCTCGGCCACATTGGTGCTGACGGCAGCGGCTGATTCGGCGGGTGACAATGTGGATGTTGTGCAAGCGATGCTCACCACGTCCTGGAATGTGGCGATTGCGGGCGGTGGGTTGTTGGGTGGTTTGCTGCTGGACCGGGCAGGGGCGATGTCGTTTCCGTGGGCGTTGTTGATTTTGTCGCTGATTGCGTTTGCTACGGTGTGGATCAATCGGCATTACAGCTTCAAGCCGGGGCGGCGGGTTCATGTGTAGACGCACAGTTTGCTCGCGATAGGGTTACCTGTCAGCCAACCTCGTTTCTCCCGGATGTACCCGGATCAAATGTGGGAGCTGGCTTGCCGGCGATGGCGGCCTGCCAGCCGACAACTTTCTCTCGGATGCCCCCAGATCAAACTGTAGGAGTGAGCCTGCTCGC
>NZ_JBYVMF010000043.1:0-31763 GCF_058145095.1 Pseudomonas sp. MDV22-iso1 | reverse complement strand
ATGCCGGGTTGCCCACTGCGCAGAACCTGCGCTCGGCCTTCCGATGGGGCAAGAAGATCAAAGTCAAAATCAAAAGCAGATCAAAAGCCAAAGCGAGGCGGCCTGACAGCCGACCTGACGCTTGAAGCCTGTGCGTTTCCCTGTGGGAGCCGAGCTTGGTCCGGGCGGCGTTCCGACGATGGCGACCTGACAGCCGATCCTTTTCTCCGATGTACCTGAATCGTAATCATTGCTTTTGAAATGAGAGTACTGTGGGTCGGCAGCACACGACACACCGCACTTTTAAGGAAGTCTGGAAGAAACACACCATTCAGGGACTACAGGGAATTATCGAATGAGCACGACAGATCAAGTGCAGGACCACAGCAAGTACAGCGCGAAATGGCAGGAGCGTTTTGCATTTTTCGATACCTACGGTGCGCCGAATGCGCCGGGATACAAACCGGCACTCCAGCAGCTTCCCTTTAAACGGAAGATAACCATCAACGCAAACATTATCGCGTTCTTCTTTGGCCCGATTTACCTGTTTGTGCTGGGACTGTGGAAAAAGAACCTGACGCTGATTGCGATCATTATTGCGCTCACCCTCGTGCTGGATGTTGTCTTCGCGCTGGTCGAGTTCAGCTATGCCAAGCAGGTCAACTTTGCCGTAGGGTTTGCGATGAACATGTTGTATGCACTTTCCACTAACTACGCTTATTACCTGAAGGAACAGAAGGGCGAGCAGGGTTGGAATCCGTTCAAGGGCATGCGCTGGTAAGTCATCTGCACAAGCGCCTGCCAGCGGCGAGTCAACGAGTCCACTGTGCCTCGCCACTCGCGCGGGTCCGATCGACCAGGCGGATGCTGTTGCGTCCGCCTCGTTTGGACTCGTAGAGCGCAGCGTCACCTTGCTCGATCAATGCCGCCAGGCTGGCAGGCGGCTGGTCGAACAGGCTGGCGCCGATGCTCAGGGTGACCGGTTCAGGCGTGGCAAATGTCTGGACAGCCGCTTTATGAAACTCTTCACGCAGCGCGCCACCCAACGTCTCAATGCGTTCGGTCGATGCGTTTTTCAGCAAAATCACGAACTCGTCACCCCCCAACCGGGCGGCCAGCGCGCCCTCCGGCAGTCCCGAGCGGATCATTTCGCTCAGTGCGACGAGCAACCGGTCACCGGCAGTATGGCCGTACAAATCGTTGACCAGTTTGAAGTTGTCGATGTCGATCAACAACAAGGCACCCGGCCGCTCGGTCGAAGCTTTCTCCATGAGTCGCGGCGCTCGCATCTCCAGGGCGCGGCGGTTGTACAGGGCGGTCAACGGATCACGGGAGGCCAGCCGTGCGATCCGTTTCTCCCGTCGATAGCGCTCGGATCCGGTCATTGACAACGCAATCAGCATGATCGCCATCGCACCTTCGACCAACGAAATCTGGATGATCTCGCCACGCAAGGCAGCAAGATCGATCAGCGTGCCCGGAACCACCGCCGTTAATGCCTTGACGAGGTAGAACAGCCCGTGGATCAGCAACACATAGCGCAGCTGTCCCGCTCCCACGCTCAGGGATTTGCCGTGGGGGCGCAGGAGCATGCTTGCCTTGAGCGTCGGCAGGGCAACCAACAGCGAATTGACCAGCAGCATGACCTTCGACCAGGGCTGCTCCCCCGGCAACATCAGCATGGCGATCCATGCAACAAAAATCAGGTACCAGGCGCGCGACAGTCGCGCCTGTGTGAAGCGCGCAACGCCCATCAGGAACAGCCAGTGAGCGGTCACCAGCAGACCGTTGGCAAACCAGATGCCGATCAGTAAAAGGCCGCTTCCGCGCAGCAAGGCCAGGGTCGACCCCAAGGTGATCGTCGCAAAACCCGCGCTCCAGAACAGCAGTGAGGGCTCCCGAACGTTGCGCCACTCAATCGCCAGGTACAGCGCGGCGGCCGCTGCGAGGGCGATGGACAGTATCAAGAGGGTGGGAGGGTCGAGCGCCATAGCCTGACGGGGTGCCTGATTGGAAATGAAGGGCGCGATTGTAAGCGTTTAAGATGAATTTTCGCAGGGTTGGCCGTCGTCACGTATTCGTTGCTCCGCCACCAGCAGAAGCGACTGCGGCAGCGGACTTTGCGGGTGCTGGGGCTCCTGCACACTGGCGAGGCGAAAACCGGCCATGTCCAGCGCGTTGACCCAACTGGACAGAGTCCGGAAGTACCAGGGCATGGGCTGCCAATCCCCTTTGAACCCCTCGAACGTTTCTTCTCGCCACCCATCCTGATAATCGCCCCCTGCTGCTGCCCATGGATGCAATGTCTGGATCAGCAGTGCGCCACCCGGGGCGAGCAGGGCGTTCATGGCGGCGAGCAGAGGAATGATGTCCTGATGCAGCAGGGCGAAGTTGGCGCAGATCACGTCATACGCATTGCCAATGTCGACCTTCGCCGCCACCAACTCTTCATAGCTCGCCAGGTGCACCCGGCAGGCGCTCGAGGTGCGTGCAAACTCAACCAGCGTAGCGTCGCCATCCACACCGATCGCTTCGATGGAGCGTTCGCTCAACGCACGCAATAGCCAGCCTTCACCGCAGCCCAGGTCGAGCACGCGCTCGGGCTGACGGCCCAGCACTGCCAGCAGGATGGCCTGGTCGGTGACCTTGAGGCGGCTGTCGATGCTGCCGGTTCGGATAGCCTCTATCCAGGAGTGGGCGTTGTGGTGCCAGCTGTGGAGGAGGGTGGATTCGGGATCATGCATTTCGCTGTCCGGTGTGGTTGCCTGGAGAAAAGAATAGGACAGGTACGGAATCAGCGAACATCAGTTTTGGCGCGATGTTTGCCGACCCTCCGAACGCACCACCAGCCAGATGCCCATTCCGGACACGGCCATGCCTGCGATCATTTGCCATGACAACGGTTCATCGAACATGGCCCAGGCCCAGAGCATCGTCACGGGTGGGCTCAAGTACAAGACGCTGGCGACTCGAGTGGCCGTGGCGCGGCGCAGGCAGATCCAGTAAAGCCCATACCCGCCGAGTGTCGATAAACCGACCGTCCACAGCACGCTCAGCGCAAACCCTGTGCCGGGTATCGGCGCCAGGCTGCCCTGCGCGCCCTCGACGATGGCGAATGCAACGCTGGAGACCGCACATTGCAGCCAGAGGTTGGGCAGCAGCCCCAGGGATTGCGAAGCGGGTAAATGCTTTTGCCAGAGCGTCGCCACAGCGAGCGACAGCATGCCCAGTAGCGGCAAGCCGTAAGCCCACAGAGGCGCGTTGCCCCATCCCAGCGCGCCATGGGTCACCAGCACCACCCCGATAAGGCCGATGACCAGCCCCGCCCAGACTTGCCAGACCATTCGTTGCCCAAGGACGACCGCCGCGAGCAAGGCCATGCCCATCGGCAGCAGGTCCGCGAACAGCGCCGCAAGTCCCGCCGGTACGCCCAGGGCAATACCTTGCACGACACCGGCCAGATAGCCCGCCATGGCCAGAAGACCAATGCCTGCGTTTTTCAACAGCACCGCAAGCGAGGTCTGGCGCAATGGCCTGGCGACGAAAGGAAACAGGATGAGCGTGACCACGACGCAACGCCAGAACACCACCAGCAAGGGTGGCGCGTAATCAAGCGAGAATCGCGCACCGACGAATCCTGAGCTCCACGTCAGAATCAACCCGGCCTCAAGCAAGGGCAGGGGAAGCGTCTGGCGCCCGTCAGGCGTGGCTTGCTGATGACTTAAAATCGGAGTGTGCTGGTTCATCGCCACAGGCTACGAAATCAGCGTAATCTAATAAATCATAATTAAATGCATGAGTCATTCACGAAGACGGAATCATGACAGCGATCCTCGATATTGAGCTGGTGCGTACTTTTCATGCCGTGGCGCGGATAGGCAAATTCAGTGCGGCAGCCGAGCAGTTGCACAAGAGCCCGGCAGCGGTGAGTGTGCATATCCAGCGGCTTGAAGCAGTCGCCGGCGGCCGCTTGCTCAATCGCGATAATCAGTCAGTCTCCCTGACCGCGCTGGGCAAGCGCCTGCTGGTGTCGACGACAGAATTGCTGTGCACCCACGACCGGGTGCTGGCCGACCTGCATGGCACCCATTTGTCAGGGCGCATCACCTTGGGCGTGCCCGATGAATATGCCACCCACGTGATCCGCGACATCTTGCCGACATTCGCCGCCGCCTGGCCTAACGTGGTGCTGGAGTTAAAGACAGCGCCCAGTTATGCGCTGCGTGATCAGGTGCTGCGGGGAAGGCTTCAGGCAGCTGTGATTGCGCAACCCGAGGGGCAGTCGAGCGCGCAGGCGCAGTTACTGGTCTCTACCACCCCTGTCTGGGTGGGGCCGGCGAACACCGCGATGGCCACGACGGATCCACTGCCGCTGGCCGTGCATGCGGCGCAATGCCCTTATCGGCAAGCCATGATGGAATCGCTCAAGCACAGTGGCCGACGCGCTCGCGTGGTGCTGGAAAGCCCCTCTAATCAGGCCATCACGGCCTGCGTGGAGGCCGGGCTGGCGATCAGTTTGATCGACCGCGCCCGTGTGACGGAAAACATGCAGATCCTCGAAGGTTTTCCCGCCATACAGGCCCATGAGATTGTGTTCATGCGCTCGCTGGCCTCAGAAGCCGATGAGGCGGTGGATCTGCTTGCCGATGCCCTGCAGCAACGCTTTCGGCTTTAGTCAAGGTGTCACAGTCGATCGCCCGGGATAGTTCATGACGAACTGCACATGCGCCTTCACGCCAGTGGCGAGGGTGGCGTCATCGGCGGTGAAGTAAGGGCTGTGGTTGTTCGGCGCCTTGCTCATGTCCTGGCCTTCGGGCGTCGCGCCAAGGAACACGAAGAGTCCGGGCACCTTGCGCGCGTAGTAAGAGAAATCTTCGCTGGGTGACAATGACGCCTCAAGCCGCTCGACTTTGCCCGGTGCGGCCAGTTCCAGTGCCGGCACCATGGCCTCGGTGAGTTTCGGGTCGTTGGTGGTCACCGGTGCGTTGTTCACGAGCAGCAGATTGGCTTCGGTTTCATATGCGCTGGCGATGCCGCTAACCAGTGGTGGCATTTTTTGCAGGATGGTGTCGCGGATATCGGCGTTGTTGGTGCGAATGGTCCCGGTCATCTCCAGAGTTTCGGGAATGATATTTGCTGCCGAGCCGGAATTGATCGTACCGACGCTGATCACGCCCATACCCTTGGTCAGGTCGATGCGCCGGCTGACCAGGGTCTGCAAGCCGCTGATGATGCTCTGGCTGGTGACAATCGGATCGATCCCGCTCCAGGGCGCGGAGCCGTGGGTCTGTTGCCCCTTGAGCGTGATGCGGAATGAATCGCTGCTGTTGAGCACAGTCCCGGACTTGTAATAAAGGTGCCCGGTCGGGTATCCCGCCATCACGTGCACGCCGAATATTGCTTCGACCTTCGGTGAATCCAACGCGCCATCGCGGATCATTGCTTGCGCGCCGATCAGGGTGTCGGTCTGGAATTCGTCGACGTCCGCAGCGCCTTCTTCGGCCGGCTGGAACAGGAACACCACCGTGCCACGAACCTGATCCCGATGTTCGGCCAGTACCTTGGCGGCACCCAGCAGCATCGCCGTATGGGTATCGTGGCCACAGGCGTGCATCACCGGCACGCTCTTGCCTAGCCTGACGCTCGTCGCCTGACTGGCGAAGGGAAGGTTGGTCATCTCCTTGACCGGCAACGCATCCATGTCGGCACGCAGGGCTACCACAGGACCGGGCAAACCACCTTTCAGGACACCGACGACGCCGGTCTTGCCGACTTGCGTGCGCACCTCGATGTTCGATGCCTTGAGACGCTCGGCGACCAGGGCAGCGGTTTTGAATTCGAGGTTTCCCAGTTCCGGATGCTGGTGGATGGTGTGACGCAGATCGATGACTTCCTGGTTGACCGAGGTGACCGCTGGGTCCACCCAATTGAGGTCGGCGGCCTGGCTTGAAGTGGTGGCAACGGCAGCCAGCAAGGCCAGGCATAAAGGGGTTTGGATCGGACGCTTCAAAGTGATTTCTCGCTTATGTTTTTGTTGTGGATACACAGTTGCAGCGCCCAAGGGTATGACGTGGTCAACGAGGGGACAAAGGCAGTTGACCGGTAATCGCACAGCTTTTTGCTTTTTAATAAACCTCCCAATTCGGTGCATCATCGCGACACTGAAACGTGCTCGATACGGATAATGATCTGCAGAAACTGGCTATTGCGGACGAGAAATTGTTGGCTGTCAGACCGTCATCGCGAGCAGGCTCACTCCTACAATTGGATCTTCGCCGGGTGCGGGATTTTGTGCGCGCCACCAATCCCTGTAGGAGCTGAGCTTGCTCGCGATGAAGAGGGCAGATGACCGGTCTCGATCACGCTTCGCTGATTTTATTGACCCCGGTGATCTGCCCGTTCCAGATCATTTCATAATGGGCCGTCTGGATAATCTGTGAGACGGGCCTGGGTGTCATCAGCGCCCAGCAGTAGCCACCTTGCAGGCGCACCGAGTGATAGCGAATGCCGGGGCAACGGGCCTCTTTGATGGCCTTGCCCAAACGATGGGAATGCGAGTAATCGTCCGGCGCGTAGATCGGATCTGTGCTCGCGATGGAGGTGGCATCTTTCATCGCCGTATTGATGAAGGAGCAGGACAAACCCCGGAATACAAACCGCTCATAGTTCAGGCCCCGGACTTTCGACCAGTACAAACCCTGGTGATGCTGTACTTCGGCGAGCGCGGTTTCCATGGACGCTGCCAGGTACAACACGCCAAAGCTGCCATCGCTGAATCGTGAGCCGGCAGGGTTGACGTGGGTGAAGGGGGCTATTGTGTAAGAGCAGCCAGGAATACCGAAAGGGATCTCGCTTCGCGCAATCATCTCAAGCTGACCGATTTCGTTTTTCAGCCTGGGATTAGTGAGTGCCTGCAACTGATACAGCACCTCGAATTCTTGCGCGTCGGCAACGTCATCGAACAGGTCGATGGGCGGGAATTTCGAGTTGACCAGCCGATAAGCCTGCAGCAGTTCGCCAGTGAACTCGGGCAGCTGCTTCAGCGTCACCATTGCGCGCCTCGCAGCACGTCGATGCGGCGGAAGGTTTCATACAGCGAAATCATGTCGCCCTGAGACATGATGTCCAACGGAGTACGCCCGTTGAAAAACTCGTTCTCATTGGGCATCGCCGGGAAGCCATACACATTTTCGGGATTATCGAACACCAGGCGCAGCGCCGCGTGGATGTTGAGCACAAAGCTGATGCGCTGCATCTGATCGGCGTCCAGCAACACGGACCAATCAGGGTCGCGTTGCTTCGCGCGGGTATGGGTGCTACGGGATATACGCAGGATCCGGCAGGCCTGTTCGCTGGAAGCGCCCCACTTTTCGATGATGCCGACGGCCGCGCGAAGGCCGGTGACGCATTGGCTCTTGGAAAATGCTTGTGCTTGAAGGGTAACGGCCATGACAACTTCCTTAATGCGTAATCTATAGACTAATTTATAGTCTTATTGAATCTGTAGATCAAGCTGGAAAAAGATAGTAGTGATGCGCATCAACGTTTTCGGTGGCCCGCCTCAACGAGGTGTTTATTAACGTATCAAGGCCTGAGAGAGGGTGTACTATCGAGTTCTGACCATCAGATATCAGTTTGCCATGACCGCGCAAAGCGAAGAGAGCCGCCAGATCGTAGCTTCTCTGGCGCACCGTGTGGGTCCCAACGCTGACATCGCCAGGATCGCCCAGGCGCTCGTTACCACCTTGCAGGATATGGGCGCAGCCCTCACGCCCATCATCGGCCATCAAGGGGTTGTCGCGCTTTATCGCCGCAGCATCCACCTGTGCGCCTCAAACCATCCGCGTCTGGCCGGCACCTACGACAGTGTGCAGTCGACGCTGGATCTTATTGCCCTCAAGTCCGTGCTCGTTGAACAGAGCGAAACCGATGCATTGTTTTTCGGTGAAGTGCTGCTGACCACGTTTTACGAGTTGTTGACCACGCTGATCGGGCCCTCGCTCACCGCACGTTTGCTTCGTGACGTGTGGGGACCCTCTTTGAGCGACACCCCTTCGCAGGAAATTTCGCCATGAGCACCAAAGTAACGATCAACCGTCTGGCCACCGGCGTGCCAGGCCTGGACGAGGTGCTGGGTGGAGGTCTGCCGGAATTTTCGTTCAACCTGATCGCCGGCCCGCCAGGTTGCGGCAAAACCACCCTGGCGCACCAGATGATGTTCGCCCTGGCGACACCGGAACGCCCGGCGTTGTTCTTTACCGTGCTCGGCGAACCGCCATTGAAAATGCTGCGTTACCAGCAGCAGTTCGATTTTTTCGACAGTGAAGCGATCAACCATTCGATTCGCTACATCAACCTGGCCGACGACACCCTGGCCGGTAACCTGGACGAAGTCCTGCGGCGCATTGTCAGCGAGGTGGAAACCCATTCCCCGGCGCTGGTGTTCGTCGACTCGTTCCGTTCAGTGGTGCTGGCCAGCCAGACCCAGGACAACCCGAACAACAACCTGCCGCAGTTCGTCCAGCAACTGGGCATGTTGATGACGACCTGGCAGGCCACGACCTTCCTGATCGGCGAGTACTTCACCGAAACCGACACCAACCCGATCTTCACCGTGGCCGATGGCCTGATCTGGCTGCGTCAAAGCGTCGAGCGCAACTCCATGGTCCGCAAGATGGAAATCATGAAGATGCGCGGCCAGCCGACGCTGCCGGGGCTGCACACCTTCCGTATTGCCACGTCGGGGATCAAGGTCTTCGCACCTGCGCCACTCAACCCGGTTGAAGCACCGCTGCAATTCCCCGCCAAGCGCCTGAAGATGGGCGTGCCGCAACTCGACGAAATGCTCGGTGGCGGGTTGCCTCGGGGGTATTCGCTGCTGGTGGCCGGCCCGTCGGGTTCAGGCAAAAGCATCCTGGCCGCGACCTTCCTCGCGAAGGGGTACGCAACGGGGAAACCGGTGTAATCGCGGTGTTTGAGCAGCGACCCAATCATTCGCAAAACGCTACGCTGGCCAACCTGATCCAGGCCGGCAAAGTGGGCCTGGTGGACAGTCGCGCACCGGACCTGTCCATTGATGAAATCGTCCAGTTACTGCTCAGCGAAATCGACCGATTGAAGGCTACCCGCGTGGTGATCGATTCGCTGTCGGGCTTCGAGCTGGCGCTGGCGCCGACCTTCCGCGAAGACTTTCGCGAGTCGCTGTCGCGCATGGTCACTGCATTGACCGGCGCGGGCGTCAGCGTGCTGATGACCTCGGAACTGGAAGACCGCTATACCGACCTGCGATTCAGTCCTTACGGCACGGCGTTTCTCACCGACGCAATCATCGTCCAGCGTTACATTGAAGTGCAGAGCCGCTTGCTGCGCATCATGGCCGTGGTCAAGGTACGGGCCAGTGCACACTCCGATGAGTTGCGCCTGTATCGCATCGACGATAACGGGTTACAGATCGGCGAGATGTTGCCCGATCAGGAAGGGTTGCTCGGTGGCCGACCAACCCGGCAGCACACAGTCCTCGACAATGGATGAGCCAAGATCATGAACGGGGCCGATAGCCGGAACGAGGAAGCGCTGGCATTTGCCACTCGCGAATTGTTCCTGCTCGGCCAGAAAACCGTTGAAGCGCGTGCGGTGCTGGCGGCGCTGCAAAAGGAGTTGAGTGACACCAGTAGCCGGCTGGTGGATAGCCAGCAGGTCGAACAGTTGATCGAGGCCAATCAACAACTGGTGCTGGCGATCCTGCTGGCACAGGCCGATGCAGAAAAACCACAGCGTACCGAGCAAGAGCAGCAGATGCTCCTGGAGATGCGCGAAGCCAACGAACAACTGGTGATCGCCGCCCTCAGCGCGCAACAGTTGCAAGCGTCGGCTGAGCACTCGCTGGAGCAGCAACGCAACATCCTGACCCTCGTCGCCCACGAATTGCGCAACCCGCTGACGCCCATCAGCATGATCGCCGGTCGGCTGGTGCGGGTGCCCAGTGATGAGCTGCCGCGCATGCAGAAGCTGATCGAAGGTCAGGTTCGGCACATGTCACGGCTGGTGGATGATTTGCTCGATGTCTCGCGCGCCAGTACCGGCAAGCTGCGTCTCAACTGCTGCTTGATCGACATGGTGCCGATCATCCTGGACGCGATCGAGGTGTGCCGCCCGCTGATGACGGCGCATCATTTGTTGTTCACCGCCGAGTTACCCGAGCAAACGCTGGCGGTAGACGGCGATCCCGTGCGGCTTACGCAAATCCTTGGCAACTTGCTGGGCAACGCCGCCAAATACACGCCCGCAGGTGGCGTCGTCACGCTTGCGGTCACGGTCGAAGGTGACAGCCTGACGATGAGCATTCGCGACGATGGCATCGGTATTTCGGCCAAGGCGCTGCCGTTCATTTTCGAACCCTTCGTTCAGGACGTTCATGCCGTCGGCTTCAATGGGGCCGGCCTGGGCATTGGCCTGACGGTGGTGCGCGAATTGGTCGAGGCTCATGGCGGTACCGTGATCGGCATGAGCGACGGCGATGGCAAGGGCAGCGAGTTCGTCGTGACCTTACCCTTGGTAAGCC
This sequence comes from Pseudomonas sp. MDV22-iso1, assembly GCF_058145095.1. Classification (NCBI taxonomy): domain Bacteria; kingdom Pseudomonadati; phylum Pseudomonadota; class Gammaproteobacteria; order Pseudomonadales; family Pseudomonadaceae; genus Pseudomonas; species Pseudomonas sp. MDV22-iso1. The sequence goes on along the minus strand of NZ_JBYVMF010000043.1, from coordinate 21,223 downwards.
GTTAACGGTTCGTCAATCGGATACCAAGACGCTTTCGACTCGACGTGCACATGTTTGTGTTTCTTGATCAGAAGCGCCGTGTCCAGCGTGCCGATCGCCACCGATACCCAGTCCGAAAAATCACCCTTCGAGTCAGACCAGAACAGCGAAGACCCGCACTCGCCACAAAACTGTCGCGCGACCCCTTCAGACGAATGAAAGGTCTTGAGGACATGCATGCCCCGGTCAATCGACAGCGTCGAGCGAGGTGCGCTGGCATAGCTTGCAAACGCTGCCCCGTGACCCTTTCTGCATTGACTGCAATGGCAATGCGTAACAGCTTTCAGCGCGCCCGACACGTGATAGGTGACGGCGCCGCACAGGCAGCTTCCTCGGTGCAGTTCATCCATGATGCTCGTGATCCCGGGAATCGAAAGGCGCTATTTTAGTGGCAAGAACGCTGACGGTTCTAATGTATTGTCCGTCTCCAGGGATTTTCATACCGGACAAGGAGTGCGCATGACACTGACCACCGAACGCTTGATCGACATCGCCATGACCAACCCGGCAAACGCCGAGATACTCAAGCGTTTGCCCGCGCTTGGCCTGAACCAGTGCATGCTCACCGCAGGCTGCCTGTTTCAAGCGGTCTGGAACCATCAGGCCGAGCGTCCCGTTGCATGGGGCATCAAGGACTATGACGTTTTCTACTTTGATGAGGACGTGTCATGGGAGGCCGAGAATGACGTCATCCAGGCTGCCGGCGAACTGTTCCACGACCTCGATGTGAGCATTGAAATCAAGAATCAGGCACGGGTTAACCTCTGGTACGGCGAGCGGTTTGGCGGGGCGTATCCCCAGCTGAACTCGGCGAAGGAGGGGGTTGATCGCTACCTGATCGCGGGAACCTGTATCGGCGTCGACGTACTGACGGGCGAGGTGTATGCGCCTTATGGATTGAGTGACATCGAGGAAGGTCTGTTGCGGATCAACCCGGTCAACCTTCAGCGGCATCTGTTCGAGCAGAAGGCCAGGAGTTATCAGGTGCGCTGGCCTTGGCTGAAAATTCTGGACCCGGACATTTGAACCATTCGCTCGAGCCCGCGGTGTCCTTATCTCAACCTTCAACAACAGCACCTGTCGACTACGATCCAGAAACCCCCGGCACATCCATGTTTATTTTTCGCCAGGCCGCTTCGGAAAAACTGTAGGCCGAAAAGGCAATCAACCCCAGCGCCATCACCATCAGAATCAAGGCGCCGGCTGGCAGGTTCTGAAGGGCATCAAGGGCTTCCTTCAAGCCTGGGGGATTCGTGGCTTCAAACCGGGAACCGCTCATCGCGAGCAGCAGGGCGATCTCGATAAACACCACGCCTCGGGCTATCAGTCCAAATCGAGACACCGGGCGTATGTAACGCATTACATCTTCGTCAGCTTCAAAGTACTTCTCGAAGGTCGCCTTCCATCCTTTGATGATGTGAGCAATGCCGACACCCAATGGCACGAGTGCAACGAGGTAGACCAACACGTTCGAGTGATCCCAGGACAGAAGATGCGCCAGTAAATCCTTTGTGTTCTCACCTCCGGAGTTGCCTGAACTGCGAAGGCCGGTGATGAGCAGGCCCAATGCAAAAAACGCAAGGGCACCGTTAACCAGACCTCCCGCCAATAAACCTGCACGAATCACCCAACCCTTGAGTTGCGTACCGTGATGATCGACGTCGCGAATCGCTTGCAGAACTCGCCATCCGGCGAAGGCCAGCAAACCGGCCACGACTAGCCCGACCAGGACATATCCGAATGGCTGGCTTAACAGCGCCTCCAGGCTTTTGTGACTGTCTTTGGGTTTTGTCGAGTCATGAGCCGCCAACAGAGCGAAGATGCCAATGATCAGGTAAAGAACACCTCGGGCGGCGTATCCGCCCCGAGCGAGTAAGACAAGCGTGTTTTGAGCGAGCATTGGAGTATTTCCGAGAAGTTATACAAGAGCAGACCCATCGCTTGGGGAGGGGTTCGATAAACCGATTTGTTTGAACGATGTTGAAGGGGCGGTAATCGATTGAACTAAGGTGAAAAAAACCGGTTACTGAGCGAGGCCAATCACATGCCACCCGTCTACGTCGGTTGTGCCGGCTGGAGCTTGCCTCGCGAGCATTGGCCGCTGTTCACGGCTGACGGCACCCACCTGCAGCGATACGCGTCGCAACTGACGGCGGTCGAAATCAACAGTTCGTTTTACCGCCCGCATCGACCTCAAACCTATGCGCGCTGGGCCGAATCGGTGCCGGCGACGTTCCGGTTTTCGGTCAAAATGCCAAAACTCATTACCCATGTTCAGCGCTTGCAGGACTGCGAGTCGTTGCTGGAGGAATTCCTTTCCCAATGCACCGCGCTCGGGGACTCGCTGGGCTGTTTACTGGTGCAGTTGCCGCCGTCGCTGGCCTATGACGAAGCCGTCGCCGATGCATTCTTTAGCGCGTTGCGCCAGCGTTACGCTGGCCCTGTGGTGCTTGAGCCCCGGCACGACAGTTGGCTGAACGCCGATGCTCTACTGGTCGAACAGCACATAGGGCGAGTGGCGGCTGATCCATCGCCGATCCCGGGCGGTGACGCACCGGGCGGCTGGCCGGGGATTCAGTACTGGCGCTGGCACGGTTCCCCGCGCATTTATCACAGCAACTATGACCGCGACCGGCTGGAAAATCTGGCGCAACAGATGCGCCAGGCGGCGCAAGCCGGGAGCGTGATCTGGTGCATCTTCGATAACACCGCCAGCGGTTTTGCAGTGAGTAGCGCGATGACTTTGCGTGCAATGCTGGCCGACCCGGGTCGCAGGTCGTAAAGAAACAGTCGTTTGGAAATCGCCTTCAATTACCCGCTCACCCGGTCGATAACCTGTTCAGAGAAACCATCCGCGCATGGTTTTACCCAACTGACCAGGAATGCCCAAAGTGTCGATAAAATTACGCTTGATTCTGCTGATTGGCACCGGCCTGCTCACGGCCTTGATCATGAGCCTGGCCGGATATCTGGGTAATACGCACATGGCGGGGGCGGTAAGCGACAATGAGGTCAGCATGGCCGCGCTGCGCAACCACCTTGAAGCCGACATGATGCATGACGCCCTGCGCGCCGACGTCCTGTCCGCGATGCTGGTCGGGTTGGGCAAAAGTACCAGCAGCAAAGCCGAGGTGCGCAGTTCCATCGACGAACATGCCGCGCGTTTTCGTGAGGTGTTGGGCAATAACCTCAAGCTGCCGGTCAACGACACCATCAAGACGGGGCTGAACAAGGTCAAGCCGAGCCTCGATACCTACATCAGTGCGGCCGAACGCATAGTCGGGCTGGCGCTGGAAAATCCCGACGCAGCGCAAAAAGACCTGGGCACCTTCAACGCGGCGTTCAGCCAGCTCGAGGGGCAGATGGCCGCCCTCAGCGAGTTGATTGAAACCGATACACAGCAGACCAGTGTCGGCACGCAGCAAGCCATCAGCAACGCCAACATGGCCCTGGGGGGCGTGCTCATCGCCAGCTTGCTGTTGTTGCTCGCCCAGGGACGCTGGGTGATGTTGAGCATCATGGGCCCGCTGCAATCGGCCAGTCGTATCGCCGACAGCATCGCCCGTGGCAATTTGAGTGAGCCGATTGTCGAGCCCACCGCAAAGGACGAAGCCAGCACCTTGATCCGCAGCCTGGCGACCATGCAGCGCGACCTGCGCGGCATGATCGAGGTGGTTCGCAGCAACGCTCACGGCGTGAGCGGCATGAGCGAGCGTCTGAGCAGTGGTTGTCATGAAGTGGCCGGTAGCAGTCAGCAGCAGAGCAGTGCCGCCAGCACCATGGCCGCAGCAGCCAGCGAAATGACCGCGAGTATCGAGGAAATCACCCGGCACGCCGAGCGCGCGCTGAACATGGCCAATCAGGCGGAAACGCTGGCCAAGGATGGCGGCCGGGTGATCCACCAAGTGGTCAATGATATGGATGGCATCGCGCGTTCGGCGCAGCAGTCCGCTCAGGTCATCCGCACGCTGGACAAAGAGTCCGAAGGGATTTTCAGCATCATTCAGGTGATCAAGGGCATTGCCGATCAAACCAACCTGCTGGCACTCAACGCCGCCATTGAAGCCGCGCGCGCCGGTGAGCAGGGACGCGGGTTTGCCGTGGTGGCCGACGAAGTCCGCAGCCTCGCGGGTCGCACCAGCGCCTCCACCCAGGAAATCGCCGACATGGTTGCGCGCATTCAGCTAAGCACCCGTGAAGCCGTCACCAGCATGGAGGCCGGCGTTGCGCAGGTCGACAAAGGCATGGCCGTTACCGCCGAGGTCGAGCGGGCGATCCGGGCAATTCTCGACGCCACGCTGAACACCACTCAACTGGTCAACGACATCAGCCGCACGATTGGCGAGCAAAGTCTGGCCAGCAACGAAATTGCCCATCAGGTGGAAATGATCGCCGGCATGTCTGAAGACAACAGTCGAGTCATCGGCCAGACCGCCACAACGACCGATGAACTGGCCACGTTGGCAGGCAAGCTGTCGCAGTCGGTGGATCGGTTCAGGCTTTGAGCGGGCGGCTGCACATGAGGGAGGGTTGAGGGCAAAAAAACCGAACAATGTTTTTATATGCTCAAAAAAACATTTACAAGCAATCAGCATGCTGTGAATATGTCCGTGCGAATTTAAAAAAACAAAATCGCATGCGGCGCTGATCAAGGTCAGGCCATAACAAAAACGACATAAACACAGGCTTGAAGCCGGCTCTGCCCCTGGCCGGACTTTTCAGCGAAGGAGAACCTCTCCCGTGCATCGCATATTGAACAAATCTCTCTGCGTCACCTTGCAAGCCCTCGGCGTGGTCGCCCTCGGTGCTGCGTTTGCGCAGGCCCAGGCCACCACCACGTTGCGAGTCGGCCTCAACGCCGACATCCGCAGCACCGAGCCGGGCGTCAACCGTGACGAAAATACCGACACGGTCATGCTGCACATCGTCGAGGGTCTGGTAGCCCATCGCGAAGACGCGTCCGTCGGCCCCTTGCTGGCCCGGGAGGTTCAGGTCTCCGATGACGGCCTGACCTACACCTTCAAATTGCGCGAAGGGGTGCACTTTCATAACGGCGCCACGCTGAGCGCTGCCGACGTCAAGTGGACCTGGGAGCATTACCTCAACCCCAAGACCCAGTGGCGCTGCCTGGCGGAATTCGATGGCCGAGGCGGGGCGAAAATCACCAGCATTACCACGCCCGATCCACTCACCGTGGTGTTCCAGCTCGACCAGCCAAGCGGGCTGTTTCTCGCGTCCATGGCGCGGCCGGATTGCGGCGGTGGCGGCATTCTGCACCCGGAGTCAGTGGCCGCAGACGGCAAATGGAAGGCGCCCATCGGCACCGGTCCTTTCACCCTGGCGGACTGGAAACCAGGCCAGTCTGTAGAGTTGGCGCGTTTCAAGGATTACAGCGCCCGTGACGATGCCGGGCCGGACGGTTTCACCGGCAAGAAGCAGGCGTTGGTCGACGTGTTGCGCTTCATGATCATTCCCGATGCTTCGTCGGCCAAGGCCGCCTTGCTCTCGAACAACATCGACTTGCTGCCTGATGTGACCGCCAGCGATGCCCAGGAGCTCAAGACACTGCCGGGGATTCAGGTCTCGGTGAGCCCGATCATGGCGATCTGCGGACTGCTGTTCCAGACCAACGATCCGTTGCTCAAGGATGTGCGCATCCGTCAGGCAATTGCGCACTCCCTGGACTACGGACAAATGGTCACCGCCTTGTCCAACGGGCTGTCCGAGCCCAACAACTCGGCCGTTCCGCAGACCAGTGCCTTCTATAGCGCCGCCGCCAGGCAGGGCTATAAATACGATCCGCAGGAAGCTCAACGCCTGTTGAAAGAGGCGGGCTATCACGGTCAGCCGATCAAGATGATCGTCAACAAACGCTATCAGCAAATGTTCGACATGGGTGTGCTGAGCCAGGCCATGGCGCAGGGCAGTGGCTTGAATATCGAGATGGAAACCCTGGAGTGGGGCACTCAGCTGGAGCGTTACCAAAGCGGTAATTACCAGATGATGTCGTTCTCCTATTCGTCCCGGCTGGACCCGGCGCTGGGCTTCGATTCGCTGATGGGCGACAAGAGCAAGGAGCCGCGCAAGGTCTGGGACAACCCGCAAGCCCAGGCGCTGTTGCGTGATGCCGTGCGCCAGAGCGACACGGGTAAACGCCAGGCGTTGTTCGATCAGCTGCACAAGATGATGATTCAAGACACGCCGATGGTGATCATCTACAACGGCACCATCATTGGCGCGCTACGGGACAGCGTCCGTGGCTATCACTCCTGGCCGGTGGCCAAGCCTCGTCTGTGGGGCGTCAGCCTCGCGGCACAGTAAGGCGGAGTCTGATCATGTTGCGTTTTATCCTGCAAAAACTCGGGATGGCGATACCGACCCTGTTACTGATCTCGGTGATGGTGTTCGCATTGATTCGCCTCATCCCCGGTGACCCGGCACTGTTGATGCTCGGCGACATGGCCGACCCGCAGAGCCTGGCCGACATGCGCCAGAACCTGGGGCTGGATCACACGTTGGTGACCCAGTTTCTGATCTGGATCAAAGCCGTCCTCAGCGGCGATCTGGGGTTCTCCATCAGCACCAAACAAGCGGTGTTGCCGCTGATTCTCGAGCGCTTCAGCGTCAGTGCCATCATCGTTCTGGTGTCGGTGCTACTGGCCACCCTGATTGCGGTGCCGGTCGGGCTGATTGCCGCGTGGAAGCAGAACAGCGCGCTGGACCTGGGGCTGGTCACCACGGCCACGCTGCTGCTGTCGATTCCCAGCTTCTGGCTCGGGTTGCTGTTGCTGCACGCCTTCGGCATCAAGCTCGGCTGGTTGCCGGTGGTGGGGTACGTCAGTTTTGCCGAGGCGCCCTGGAAAGCGATGAGTTATCTGGTGTTGCCGGTGGTCACCCTGACACTGGTGGAGCTGGGCGCGATCACTCGCATGGCTCGGGCCAGCACCATTGAAGTACTGCGCCTTGAGTACATTGCCCATGCCCGCGCCAAAGGCCTGTCCGAGCGTGCAGTGCTGTGGCGGCACGCCTTGCCTAATGCATTTGCGCCGACCTGGACGCTGGTCGGGCTGATCCTGGGCAACCTTCTGGGCGGCATTGCAGTACTCGAAACCGTGTTCACGTTGCCAGGCATCGGCCGGCTGATGGTGGACGCGATTTTCGCCCGCGATTATCCGGTGCTACAGGGCTGTCTGTTGCTGATCACCTTCATCTATGTGCTGGTCAACCTTTGTGTGGATCTGCTCTACCCGCTGTTCGATCCAAGGGTGAAGTTATGAGTTCGAATCTTCCCGTGGCACCCGCTGCCGGCGCCATGAAGACGCCCGCCAAACCCCCGCGCGCCTGGCCGCCCGCCAACGCGCTGATCGGTGGCAGCCTGCTGCTGATACTGATTTTCCTGGCCTTGCTGGGGCTGGTCTGGACGCCGTTCGATCCGCTGCGTATCGACCTGTTGTCGCGGTTCCAGGCGCCATCGGCCCTGCATTGGCTGGGCACCGATGAATTCGGTCGCGACGTGTTCAGCCGGTTGCTGATCGGCGCCCGTACGAGCCTGTGGATCAGCTTGCTGACGGTCAGTGTTGCGGTCTTCGCCGGGACGCTGATCGGCATGCTTGCCGGTTACCTGCGTGGCTGGACCGACCGTTTGCTGATGATGTTCAACGATGCGCTGCTGGCGTTCCCGGGCATCCTCATGGCGCTGGGCATCATGGCAATCATCGGTGCCAGCAAGTACGGCATCGTTCTGGCGCTGGGCATTGCCTACACGCCATCGGTGGTGCGAGTGGTGCGTGGCACGGTGCTGTCGCTGCGCGAGCTGGAATACATCGAGGCATCGCGCGTGATCGGCAACTCCGAGCTGTACACCATGCTGCGCCATATCGCGCCTAACTGCCTGGCGCCGCTGTGTGTGCTGGCGACCAGCATGTTCGGCTGGGCGCTGCTCTCGGAAAGCGCCTTGAGCTTCCTCGGGCTGGGCGTTCCACCACCGGCCGCGACCTGGGGCAACATGCTCGCCAGCAGTCGGCCGTACATCGCCTCGGCGCCTTGGCTGGGAATCTTCCCGGGGCTGTTCATCTGCCTGGCACTGTTGGCAATCAATCTGTTCGGCGATGCCCTGCGTGATCGTCTCGACCCCAGGATGAGGAAATGAGCATGTCAGCCGACAACGTTTTGCTGAACGTGGAAAACCTGAAAATTCGCGTGGGTGAGCATGGCACGCTGGCGGTCGACGACCTCAGCTTCAGCGTCGCACCGGGCGAGATTGTGGCCCTGGTCGGCGAGTCGGGCAGCGGCAAGACCATGGCTGCCCGGGCAGCGATCGGCCTGCTGCCTCAGCCGATGCAAGTCTGTGGCGGACGGCTGGATTTCCAGGGCCGCGATCTGGTCAACCTCGACACCGCGCAGCTTCGGGCCATTCGTGGGGCGAGTATCGGCATGGTGTTTCAGGAACCGATGGTGTCGCTCAATCCGGCCTTGAAGATCGGTCAGCAGATGAGCGAAGCCCTGCAGCTGCACACCGATCTGAATGCCGCGCAGATCCGCGAGCGCTGCGTGACGATGCTGCAACGCATCGGTATCAAAGACGCCGAACGTTGCCTGGAATCGTACCCGCATCAGTTCTCCGGCGGCATGCGCCAACGGATCATGCTGGCCTCGGTGATGCTGTTGCGTCCGGCCCTGTTGATTGCCGACGAGCCGACCACCGCATTGGACTGCCTGGCGCAACTGGACGTGATCGAGCTGATGCTCGAACTGACCCGGGAGCAAGGCACGGCGATCCTGTTCATCAGTCACGACCTGTCGCTGGTGGCGCGCTATGCCCACAAAGTGGTGGTGATGCGCCACGGCAAATCGGTAGAGCAGGGCTCCATCCAGGACATCCTGCTGGCCCCCAAGGCCGAGTACACCCGACAGTTGCTGGAAGCGTTGCCCCGCCGTGGTGAATTGGCGCCGCTACCGGCCAGCAGCGGGCCGTTGGTGGAAGTCGATCAGGTCTGTATCGAACATCCCGGACCCACTTCGTTCTGGGGGAAACGCCAGTACAAGCGTGTCGTGCATTCGGCCAGCCTGGCGATTGCACCGGGTGAAACCCTGGCACTGGTGGGCGGCAGCGGGTCGGGGAAAACCACCCTTGGCCGCTCGCTGGTGGGCTTGATCAAGCCCTGTTCCGGTGCAATACGCTTCAAGGGCGTGGACATTCTCAAGGCCGCCAATCGCACCCATCGATTGCAGTGCCAGATGATCTTTCAGGACCCTTATTCGTCCCTCAATCCGCGGATGAAAATCGGTGAGATTCTGGCAGAGCCGTTGCGCCATGAGCCGGGGCTGAATGTGGAGCAGCGGCGAGAACGAGTGGCGCAAACCCTGCGAGATGTCGGGCTGGCCGAGCAGTTTGTCGACCGGTTTCCCCACCAGCTCTCCGGGGGGCAACGCCAGCGTGTTGCGATTGGCCGGGCGCTGGTTCGCCACCCGCAACTGGTGATCGCCGACGAGCCGATCTCCGCCCTGGACATGACGATCCAGAAGCAGATTCTCGAGCTGTTCGAGCGCTTGCAGGCGCAGTACGGTTTTGCCTGTCTGTTCATCTCCCATGACCTGGCGGCCGTTGAACGCATTGCGCACCGGGTGGCCGTCATGCACCAGGGCGAAGTGGTGGAGGTGGGAAGGCGCGAGCAGATCTTCGACCATCCGCAGCACCCTTATACGCGCCAGTTGCTCGCGGCGGCCAGCCCGTTGGAAAAGCTCGTTGACGGCGGTTACCGAATACGACCTGCCAACTTTTGATTTAACACCCTGACTGCACCCCGCGCGGCAGCCTCGACACTGGCGCGATGGGAGAGGTCATGCCCGAAAAAACAATAAGACCGACTCGACAATCACGACTGCCAGGAGCCAAGACAATGAATAACAACAACTTCAACCTGATTTTGAAGAGCGTGGGCCTGATGGGGGGCGGCCTCATGTGCGTGCCGGCCCAGGCCGATTTCATCAAGGACAGCAAGGCTGATCTGGACCTTAAAAATTACTACTTCAATCGCGACTACCGTGAAGACGCCGGGCAATCGAAACGCGAGGAGTGGGCCCAGGGTTTTATCCTCAATCTGAAGTCGGGTTTCACCGAAGGCACCGTCGGCTTTGGGGTCGATGCGGTCGGCATGCTTGGCCTCAAACTCGACTCCAGCCCCGACCGCTCCGGTTCCGGCCTGCTGTCGCGAGACAACGAGCCAGAGCCCGGTCAACCGAGCTACGTCAAACGCGCCCACGATGAATACTCCAAGCTGGGTGTGACCGGGAAGATGCGCTTTGCCAAGAGCGAACTGCGCAGCGGCTACCTGGTGCCGGACCTGCCGACCTTGCAGCCCAACACGAGCCGATTGTTCCCGCAGACGTTTCGCGGCACTCAGGTGACGTCCGCCGATATCACCGGCCTGAACCTGACCGGTGGCCAGATTGACCGGACGAAGCAGCGCGAATCGACCGAGTACGAAGACATGGGGCTGACCAGTCAAAGCGGCGCGTACAAGAGCTCGGCGAAAAGCGATCAGTTCCGCTTCATGGGGGGTGATTACAAGGTCAATCCGAACCTGACGCTGACGTATCACTTTGCTCAACTGGAAGACATCTATCAGCAGCATTACGTGGGGTTGAAGAACAGCTTTGCGTTGGGCGGCGGCACGTTGAAAACTGATATCCGTTACTTCGACGCGGACAAGGCGGGTGCGGGCCTGGCGGGCAAGGTCGATAACCGCGCGCTGAGTACGCGGGTTGCCTATAACTACAAAGGGCACAGCCTGGGCGGCGGTTATCAGGAACAGTTCGGTGATACGCCGTTCACCTATGTTGATGGCACTAATACCTATCTCTTTTCCGAGTATCAGCTGAGTAACTTCTCGCAGACCAATGAGCGGGTCTGGCATGCGCGTTACGACTTTGATTTTGCGGCGCTGGGTGTTCCGGGGCTGACGTTTTCGACGCGTTGGGCCAAGGGTGATCAGGCGCAGGTGTTGGGCTTTGCGGGGGAGGGGCGGGAGTGGGAGCGTGATATCGACCTGGGGTATGTATTTCAGTCCGGGGCGCTCAAAGGGGTTTCTTTGCGGTGGCGCAATGGGCTGAGCAAGGCCAATTACCTGCGTGACATGAATGAAAACCGGCTGATCGTCGGTTACACCGTGGCGCTCTGGTAATGAGTGCGCTGTTGCGATGGCGGCTTGACGAGCAACCCCGGTCCGTCGGGCACACTCTCGTTAACTGTGGGAGCTGGCCTGCCAGCGATGGCGGCCTGGCAGCCGCCGCATCTCCCAAAGATGTTCCGCATTCAAACTGTGGGAGCTGGCTTGCCAGCGATGGCGGCCTGGCAGCCGCCGCATCTCTCAAGGATGTTCCGCATTCAAACTGTAGGAGTGAGCCTGCTCGCGATGGCGGCCTGGCAGCTGATACATTTTCTGCTGGTGTACATATCCGTTTCTGCGGTAACGGCTACTTATGGTTTCGCTCTTACAGCGAGTCACTTTTGGCAAACGCCCCAAAAGGAACCAAAAAGTCTTGCCCCACCATACGGCCCCTCGCTGGGGCTCGGGGTTCCCTCACTCCGGCATTGCTCCGGGGGCACGCCGCGATCGGCCATCCATGGCCGTGCGCGGCTAGCTCGGCATCCATGCCGAGCTGCCCCCTGCGCAACGCCTGCGTTCGGCCTGCTGGAATGGGGCAGGTAGATCAAAAGCCAAAGCAACAGCAACAGCAACAGCAACAGCAACAGCAACAGCCAACGCCAAAGCCAAAGCCAAAGCAACAGCTTCGCGAGCAGATTGAATTGTCGCTCCGCAGTTCCCATTCGGGTTCGCGTGCGCTAAGCCTTGTTGCGTGCAACGCCCATTTTGCTGGCCACTTCCAGGTGTCGGTGCAGCAGGGTGGACGCCCATTCGTTATCCCCTTGCTCCAGGGCATCGAGAATCGCCAGGTGCTCGCGGCACGAGACCTTGACCCGTTCGACGTTGCTTGCCGAATGAAACTCGGTCAGACGCCGCAACCGGTTCTGTTGCTGGATCGCCTGCAGGATGTAGGTATTGCCGGACGCCGCCGCCAACAGCTCATGGAACTCGGCATTGCTTTCAAAAAAACGCTGTCCGTCGACCTGTCCTTCAAGCAGTTCGAGCTGGCGTTCACGGCAGCGGCGGAACTGTTCCGGATTGATCTTGAAGGTCGGTTCGAGCAAGCCGGATGGCTCCAGCAGCATGCGAAAACGATAACTCTCGAAGCGGGTCTGCGGGCTGCTCAACGTCGGCAGGAACAACCAGCCATGCCCGTGTCGGCGCTGCATCACGCCCTCATCGGACAGGCGCAGCAAACACCGACGCAACACGCTTTTGCCCACGCCATAACGCCGCAGCAGATCACTTTCGGAGATCTGGTCGGGCAGGACCTGGTTCAGCCGGTCATCGATCAGGCGGGTGTAAAGCTCGTCCTCCTCGTTGTGCAGCTCACTGACCTGCTGCGCAAGACCGGTAGCGGTGTGCAACGGCACGCGAAAGCCCTGTTGGGGCAACGGTTCGATCAGTTGCTGTTCGGCCAGGTACGACAACGCGCTGCGAATCGGCGAGCGGGACACGCCCAGGCGCTGCGTCAGTTCGACTTCCTTGAGATGGGTACCGGGTTGCAGGTCGCCCGACTGGATGGCGGAAAGAATCTGGCCGGCGACTTTGGTCTGCAGCGAGGTGAGTTGAGACATGGCGCGTTGTCGTTCCTGTGACAGGGGAGGGAAGGATACCCGAAAACAGCAAATAGCTTCGATGTGGCCTTGAGCGGAATTATAGGCAGTACAAATACATTTATGCAGTGATCAGTAAATATTCAGCTGTATTATTTCGAATATAAAAACATTGCCGGCCCATGAGCGGCAATTTTTGAGGACGCTTTGTTATGACCTATGTACCCCTGCCCAGAGCCTTGCCTCATGAACGGGGCGTCGACGCCGGCGCCATCGTGGACTTTCTGTCAGCGATCACCCGCGCCGACCTTGAAGTGCACAGCTTTATGCTCTACCGCCAAGGTGCGGTGGTGGCGGAGGCGTTCTGGCAGCCGTACTCGGCCCGGCGCATGCATGTGCAGCATTCGGCGACCAAGAGCTGGACCGCCACTGCCGTCGGCTTGCTGGTCGATGATGGCCGCCTGAAGCTCGAGGACAAGGTGGTCAGTTTCTTCCCTGAATTGTGCCCGGTCGAGGTCAGCGCGAATCTCGCCGCCATGACCGTGGAGGACCTGCTGACCATGCGTACCGGGCACCAACGGGGCATTTCCGGTGGGGCCTGGCGCAACCTGCAAACCAGCTGGATCGAGGCATTTTTGCAAGAGCCGGTGGATGAGCCGCCTGGCAAATCGTTCATCTACAGCAGCGCCTCGAGCTTCATGCTGTCGGCCATTGTCACCCGCGTGACCGGGCAAACCATGCACGCGCTGTTGCAGGAACGGGTGCTGGATCGACTGGGCCTCGACAAACTTGAATGGGACCTCGCCCCCGGTGGGTTCAACTCCGGCGGTAACGGCCTGAGCTGTACCACTGAAGACTCGCTGAAGTTTGGTGTTCTGCACCTGAACAAGGGGCTGTGGCAAGGGCGCCAGCTGCTGTCGCCGGAGTGGATCGCCAAGGCCACACGCAATCAGGTCGATGATGTCTGGATGGGCGAATTCGACGGCAAGCAGTACCTGCCCCGTAACAAGGATGCTGCCAATGAAGCCAAGCGTGAAGGCTATGGCTATCAATGGTGGATGACTCCGTATGGCGGTTACTACGCTTCGGGGGTTTTCGGCCAGTACTGCATCGTGTTGCCCGAACAGGACACCGTCATCGCCTTCACCTGCGGCCTGCGTCTGGGCGAGCGGCGTTTGCACGCGGCCATCTGGGAACGGCTGTTTCCGGGGTTGGGGCGTGAGGCAACGGATCCCCAGGCCAGCCAGGCCCAACTCGACGCGCTGATCGATGGCCTGCGTCTGCCCACGCTGCAGGGCCTGAGCGGATCGCCGCACGCCGCCGAACTGCAAGGTCGTTTCAGCATTGAGCCCAATGAGGACGGTGTTCGCGAACTGGCCTTCGATTTTCATGATGACTACTGCGACTTCAGTCTGGTCGACCACCGTGGCACCCACCGCCTGCGCGTCGGTTTGCAGCAGCCGGTCGAGTCCGTCACCAGCCTCACCGGCAATTATCTGCACCATCAATATCAACCGGAACAGACCCCGGTCATCGCTCACGCTCGCTGGACTGAAGAGGGCGAATTGCGCATGGACTGGCGGTTTGTCGAAACCGCTTTCGGCGATCACGTCAGCTGCCGCCTGGAAGGGGGCCGCCTGCTGTTCGATCGCGGCGTCAACACCAATGCCGGATCGATGCAGCGCCCGACACTGACCGGTACCCGGATCTGAATTGCCTACGATTTTAGGAGCAAACCTATGAACCACACCTCGACTTCGGCGCTGTGGGCGCCCTTTACGGCCATGCGTCAATTCAACCGCCAGCCACTGCTGTTCGACAGCGCCGAGGGCATGCACTACACCACAACGGACGGCCGCCGGGTGCTGGACGCCATGGCCGGGCTCTGGTGCGTCAACGCCGGTCACGGACAGGCGCGAATTGTGGAAGCGATTCGTGAAGCGGCGGGGCGTCTGGACTTCGTTTCCTCGTTCAAGATGAGTCACCCGGCGGCGCTGGACATGGCCGATCAATTGGTCGCGAAAGCGCCGGTGGGCCTCGATAAGGTGTTCTTCACCAACTCCGGTTCCGAGGCGGTGGACACCGCGCTGAAGATTGCCCGTGCGTACCATCAGGCTCGCGGCGACTGTCGCCGGACCAAGTTGATCGGCCGCGCCAAGGGGTATCACGGCATGGGCTTTGGTGGTCTGTCGGTGTCCGGTATCGGCCGTCAGAAGCGCGACTTCGGGCCGTTGCTGGGTGATGTCGCGCACCTGCCGTTGCCGTACGACGCCAGCCTTAGATTCAGTGCCGGCCAGCCTGAGCAAGGCGCGCACTACGCGGACGCCTTGCTGCAGCTGCTGGAGATCCATGACCCGGCCACGGTGGCGGCAGTGATTGTCGAGCCGGTCACCGGGTCTGGCGGAGTCTACGCGCCGCCAGTCGGGTATCTGCAAAAACTGCGCGAAATGTGCGATCGCCATGGCGTGCTGCTGATTTTCGACGAGGTGATAACCGGCTTTGGTCGACTGGGTGACAGCTTCGGTGCTCAAGTCTTTGGTGTAACGCCGGACTTGATGACGTTGGCGAAAGGCTTGACCAATGGTGCGGTACCGATGGGCGGCGTGCTGGTGAGCGGTGCGGTGTACAACGCATTCATGAACGGTCCCGAGCAAGCCATCGAGTTGATGCACGGTTATACCTATTCTGCGCACCCGCTGGCGTGTGCGGCGGGTCTGGCGACCTTGGCGGTGCATGAGGAACTGGGCATCAACGCGCACGTACAACGCGTTGCGCCGACCTGGCAGCACACTGCGCTCGCCTTGCGTGAGCAGGGCCTGGTGCTCGACGTTCGCGCCATCGGCATGCTCTGCGCGGTAGAACTCAAACCGCGTGACCAGGCACCGGGCGCACGGGCTGCCGAAGTGGCCCAGCGCTGTTTCGACACGGGTCTGCTCGTGCGTGCCTCGGGCGAAAATATCGTGTTGTCACCGCCGCTGATCGTCACCGAAGAGCAGATTGCCCTGATCTTCGACACCTTGCGCAGCGCCCTCGATCAAACCGCCTGAGGAGACACGATGAACTACCTGGATTTCTACATCGATGGCGAGTGGGTCAAACCTGAATGCGCCGCGACCCTGGAGGTGATCGACCCTTCGACCGAGCGGTCCGTCGGCGTCATCAGCCTGGGTTCGCGCACTGATCTGGACCGCGCCGTGGCGGCCGCCAGACGAGCCTTTACGGGTTACTCGCAATGGTCCCGTGAGCAGCGGCTGGAGCTGTTGGCAGCAATCATCGAGGGTTATGAAAAACACAGCGAGGCGTTGGCCGAGTGCGTGCACCAGGAAATGGGCGCGCCGCTTTCACTGGCGCGCAGTGCCCATGTCCCGGCGGGCCTGGGCCATCTGCAACGAGCCTTCGAGGTGTTGCGCACGTATGACTTCGACCGGCCCCATGGCACCACCCTGATCAGCCGCGAGCCGATCGGCGTGTGTGGCCTGATCACGCCGTGGAACTGGCCGCTTAACCAACTGACCTGCAAGCTGGCACCTGCGCTGGCGGCTGGCTGCACTTTGGTGCTCAAGCCCAGTGAAAAGGCCCCACTCTCGGCGATGTTGCTGGCCGATATCCTTCATCAGGCCGGCGTGCCCAAAGGCGTGTTCAATCTGGTCAACGGCGACGGCCCGACGGTGGGTGACGGCATCGCCCGGCACCCTGACATCGACATGGTGTCGTTCACCGGATCCACGGGCGCGGGCATCGCCGTGGCGAAGGCGGCGGCGGATACGGTCAAGCGGGTTTCCCAGGAGCTGGGGGGCAAGTCGGCCAACCTGATTCTGGCCGATGCGGACATTGATTCGGCCGTTCGCCATGGGGTCAGCAGCTGTTTTCGCAACAGCGGCCAATCCTGTAATGCGCCGACCCGATTGTTGATTCCTCGCGCGCTGCAGCAGCAGGCCATCGACATGGCCAGGCACGTCGCCGCCGAGGTCTGTTTCGATGACAGCCATCCGTCCACGGCCATCGGCCCGCTGGCCAATCAGGCGCAGTTCGAGCGGGTCCAGGCGTTGATCGGCACCGCCCTGCAACAAGGGGCGCACGCCGTGTGCGGCGGTGTTGGCCGCCCCGACGGCGTGTTGCAAGGCTATTACGTCAAGCCGACGGTGTTCGCCGATGTCACTGCAGACATGCCGATCGCTCGGGAGGAAGTCTTTGGGCCCGTGCTGGTGATCATCCCGTATGACAGCGAAGACGAAGCGGTGGCCATTGCCAACGACAGCCCTTATGGCCTGTCGGGTTATGTCACTGCGGGTACGCTGGAGCGCGCGCGTTCAGTGGCTCGGCACTTGCGCACCGGAATGGTCCACCTCAATGGCAGCAAAGCCGACAATGGCGCGCCTTTCGGCGGCTACAAGCAATCGGGCAATGGTCGCGAGTGGGGCGTCTACGGGTTGGAGGACTACCTGGAAGTGAAATCGATATTCGGTTATCAGCCGAACGCCTGAGGACCGAATCTGCTGGTGAGAGCAAGAGTTCGGTCAGCGCAGCAGTTTAAAGGTACTTATCCGTGACGGCGCCTTCCGAGGCGCTGGACACGGTCTTCGCGTACTTGGCCAGCACCCCGCGTTTGTATTTGGATTCCGGCCGCACCCAGCGGGTCTTGCGCTCGGCCAGTTCAGTGTCGGAAACATCGACAGTGATCTGGCGGGTTTCGGCGTCGATGACAATCCGGTCACCGTCTTCCACCAGCGCAATCGGACCGCCCTCGAACGCTTCCGGGGTCACATGACCTACCACGAAGCCATGTGAGCCGCCCGAAAAACGCCCATCCGTGATCAGGGCAACGTCCTTGCCCAATCCCTTGCCCATGATCGCTGAAGTCGGCGAGAGCATCTCGCGCATCCCCGGTCCGCCCTTGGGCCCTTCATAGCGGATCACGATCACGTCACCGGCCTTGACTTCGCCGTTGAGAATGCCCGCCAGCGCGCCTTCCTCACCGTGGTAAACCCGCGCCGTGCCTGCAAAGCGCAGGCCTTCCTTGCCGGTGATCTTGGCCACTGCGCCGGTGGGAGCCAGGTTGCCGCGCAGCACCACCAGGTGAGAATCCTTTTTGACCGGCTGATCAAACGGCAGGATCACGTCCTGGCCATCCGGGTAGTCGGGCACGTTTTGCAGGTTTTCCGCCAGCGTCTTGCCGGTGACGGTCAGCACATCGCCGTGCAACATGCCGGCGTCGAGCATGCGCTTCATCAACGGTTGAATGCCGCCGATCGCCACCAGCTCGCTCATCATGTATTGGCCACTCGGGCGCAGATCGGCCACCACCGGGGAGACCTTGCCCAGTTCGACGAAATCATCCAGCGTCAGCTCGACCTCCACGGCATGTGCCATGGCCAGCAGATGCAACACGGCATTGGTCGAGCCGGCGAGGGCGATCACCACGCGGATCGCATTTTCAAACGCCTTGCGGGTCATGATGTCCCGCGGTTTGAGGTCCAGCTTGAGCAGCTCCATGACCTGCTGGCCGGCGCGGAAACTGTCCGAGGCCTTATCGCTGCCGACCGCATCCTGGGAGCTGGAACCCGGCAAGCTCATGCCCAGCGCCTCGATGGCCGAGGCCATGGTGTTGGCCGTGTACATGCCGCCGCAGGAACCGGGGCCGGGGATGGCCACTTCCTCGATCTGCTTGACCTGAATCTCGTTGATGTCACCGCGTGCCTGTTGGCCCACCGCCTCGAACACCGAAATGATATTGGTGTGGCCGGCACCCGGACGGATGGTGCCGCCGTAGACGAAGATCGACGGGCGATTCAACCGTGCCATGCCGATCAGGCAGCCCGGCATGTTCTTGTCGCAGCCGCCCACGGTGACCAGCCCGTCGAAGCCTTCGCAACCGGCCACCACTTCGATCGAGTCGGCGATCACCTCCCGCGACACCAGCGAGTACTTCATGCCTTCGGTGCCATTGGCGATGCCGTCGGAGATAGTGATGGTGTTGAAAATCACGCCCTTGGCGCCGGCGGTATTCGCACCCCGTTCGGCCTCGAGCGCCAGTTTGTCGATGTGCATGTTGCAGGGCGTGACCATCGCCCAGGTCGAGGCAATCCCGATCTGCGGCTTCTTGAAATCGTCGTCGGTAAAACCTACCGCTCGCAGCATGGCGCGCCCGGGTGAACGCTCTACGCCGTCAACCACCTGGGAGGAATATTTGCGCAGATCGACTTCATCGCTCATCACGAGTCCTCGTGGGTTCAATCGGAAAACGCTGAGTATAGTCGCCCGCCACACCCAGACCTGCCGGCGCCGGGGCAGTCAGCGCACGGACCAACACGTTGCGAACAGACGCGCGGGTTTGCCCTGACGTGATATTCTTCGCAACAACTTGGTTTGACCTATTCAGTTTGCGTGTCCTCGAGACGCGCCAACAGAATCACTGTCGCTCAAGTAGCTGAAGCCAATAAAGATAAAAAACCAGTTCAGAAGGGACATATAAACTGAGGTCGATACAGTCAATCGGCCTTGTGTGCCCACCCTCCAATCCAATGCACGAGCACCCCACGACATCCTGCCTGAATGCCGTGAAACATGGGGCTCGAGACTGAAGATGGCAGGGCGGATGGCGTTTTATCATAGGTGCTACAGATGTTTAAAAAAATGAACACGGCCCTGCTGGGGCTGGCTTTGTCGATGGGGATCACGTCCGTTCAAGCGGAAGAGGCAAAGAAAGTCGATGTACTGCTGATCGGCGGCGGCATCATGAGCGCGACCCTCGGTGTCTGGCTCAATGAGCTGGAACCGGGCACCTCGATGGAAATGATCGAGCGTCTTGACGGCGTCGCCCTCGAGAGCTCCAACGGCTGGAACAACGCCGGTACCGGGCACTCTGCCCTGGCCGAGCTGAACTACACCCCGGAAGACGAGAACGGCAAAGTCTCGATCCCGAAAGCCGTTGAGATCAACGAAGCATTCCAGATCTCCCGTCAGTTCTGGGCCTGGCAGGTTCAGCAAGGCGTGTTGAAGAATCCGCGTTCGTTCATCAACTCCACACCGCACATGAGCTTCGTGTGGGGCGATGACAACATCAAGTTCCTGAAGAAGCGCTACGAAGCGCTGCAAGCGAGCCCGCTGTTCGCTGGCATGCAGTACTCCGAAGACCCGGCTGTGATCAGGAAGTGGGTCCCGCTGATGATGGAAGGGCGTGACCCGAACCAGAAAATCGCGGCCACCTGGAGCCCGATCGGCACCGACGTGAACTTCGGCGAAATCACCCGTCAGTTCGTTGCGCACCTGCAGACCACGCCGAAATTCGACTTGAAGCTGTCCAGCGAAGTGCAGGACATCACCAAGAACGACGATGGCACCTGGCGCGTCAGCTACAAAAACCTCAAAGACGGCAGCAAGTCCGAAACCGACGCCAAGTTCGTGTTCATCGGCGCGGGCGGCGGCGCCCTGCACCTGCTGCAGAAGTCGGGCATTCCTGAAGCCAAGGAATACGCTGGCTTCCCGGTTGGCGGCTCGTTCCTCGTGACCGAAAACCCGACCATCGCCGAGCAACACCTGGCCAAGGCCTACGGTAAAGCGTCTGTCGGTGCTCCTCCGATGTCGGTTCCGCACCTGGACACCCGCGTCCTGGACGGCAAGCGCGTGATCCTGTTTGGCCCATTCGCGACCTTCAGCACCAAGTTCCTGAAAGAAGGTTCGTACCTGGACCTGCTGACCACCACGACCACGCACAACGTGTGGCCGATGACCAAGGTTGGCATCAAGGAATACCCGCTGGTCGAGTACCTCGCCGGCCAGCTGATGCTGTCTGACGAAGACCGCCTCGACGCCTTGAAAGAATACTTCCCGAACGCCAAAGCCGAAGACTGGCGCCTGTGGCAAGCCGGCCAACGCGTGCAAATCATCAAGCGTGATGAAGCGGCCGGTGGCGTGCTGAAACTGGGCACCGAGATCGTCGCTTCGCAAGATGGCAGCATCGCCGGTCTGCTGGGCGCCTCGCCGGGTGCATCGACAGCCGCACCGATCATGCTGACCGTGCTGCAGAAGGTGTTCAAGGACAAGGTCGCAACGCCGGCCTGGCAGGAAAAGCTGCACCAGATCGTGCCGAGCTATGGCACTCAGCTCAACGGCAGTCCTGAGAAGGTTGCCGAAGAGTGGGCCTATACCGCCAAGGTATTGCAGCTGACTCCACCGCCAGTGATTGGCCAGATGGCGGCTCCGGCGGCTGCTCCGGTTGACGCTGAAAAGGCTGCGCCGAAGGCCAATGCTGCGAGTGATATGGCTTTGTAATTTAAAAGCCTGGTTGTGAAGAAGCCCGCTGAACCGGTAATGGTCAGCGGGCTTTTTTGTGGGTGCTGGGGACCTGGCTCAAACTGTAGGAGCGAGCCTGCCGGCGATGGCGGCCTCAACGCCGACGAGTATTCTTCTGATCCACCCGGATCAAACTGTGGGAGCTGGCTTGCCAGCGATGGCGGCCTGATAGCCGACCGATTCTTTCCT
>NZ_JBYVMF010000042.1:0-34710 GCF_058145095.1 Pseudomonas sp. MDV22-iso1 | reverse complement strand
CTGCCACCGTGGCGCATTGACGCCTCGGCTTGGGCGAGTCCATCCAATTACAGGTATTTGCGCGTTTTCAGGGGGTATGGTTTTTACGCATTATCCATGCGCTCAACGCGATTGAGCCTGCTCCACCAACCATCCCATCAACTCGCGCAGTTTCGGCGAAGGCCCCGGCTTCTCGGGGAACACCAGGTAATACGCCAGTCCGGTTTTGACCTTCAGCTCAAACGGCATGACCAACCTTCCGGCGCTCAAGTCATCGCCAATCAACGACCAGTCTCCGATCGCCACGCCAGTCCCTTGGGACGCCATCGACATGGCCAGGTCCAGGGTTTCGAAATGCTGACCCTTACCCACATTGTTCAAGCGCACGTCGGCGGTCGCCAGCCAGGCTTTCCAGTCCCGCTCATCCCGTGTCGGGTGCAGCAGCAGGTGCTGTTCCAGGTCATCCGGGATGCGCAACGGCACTGACCCTTCAAGCAGCGGTCTGGAACAGACCGGCGTCAGCTGCTCATCGAACAAATGAAACGAGGCCAGCGTGCTGTCCGGCGGCGCACCGTACATCACGGCGGCATCGAACTGTTCGCGGTGAAAATCCACGCCGTGCTTGACCGTGGTGGTCAACTCCACCGGCACGTCCGGGCGCTCCCGTTGCCACTGCAAAAGCCGCGGCAGCAACCAGCGCATGACACAGGTCGGTGCCTTCAGTTGCAGGGTTTCGCGCTTCGCGCCGATTTGCTCCACGGCCTCGTCGATCAACCCGAAAACCTGCTGCACCCGTGGCAGCCATTCCCGTCCTTCAGCGGTCAGTTCCAGGCCGCGAGCCTGACGAATGAACAGTTCATAACCCAGATGATCTTCCAGCCCGGCAATCTGCCGGCTCACCGCGCCTTGGGTGATGTGCAGCTGTTCGGCGGCACGGGTGAAGTTGCAGCACTGCGCGGTAATCCAGAACGTGTGCAGCGCCGGCAGGGGAGGCAGTCGTTTCATTGGGATCCAAGGTATGACGTGAGGACATGGCTAGTATGACTTTTTATCCATTGTTGAGGCGAGGTGTCGCCCGTTCAATGAGGCCATCCCTGGACCTGCCTGCGCATCATAAACATTGCACAGGTCCGGCGTCTCAAACGAACAAGAAGGGCAAACACATGGCGACGTGCGGCGAAGTATTGGTCAAGTTACTCGAAGACTATGGGGTCGAGCAGGTGTTTGGCATTCCCGGTGTTCACACTGTGGAGCTGTATCGCGGGCTGGCCCGTTCGAGCATCAACCACGTCACTCCGCGTCACGAGCAGGGCGCCGGCTTCATGGCTGACGGCTATGCACGCACCAGTGGCAAACCCGGCGTGTGCTTCATCATCACCGGCCCCGGCATGACCAACATTACAACGGCGATGGGCCAGGCCTACGCCGACTCTATCCCGATGCTGGTGATCTCCAGTGTGCAATCGCGCAGCCAGTTGGGTGGCGGTCGCGGCAAGCTGCACGAGTTGCCGAACCAGAGTGCGCTGGTCGGTGGCGTGGCGGCGTTCTCCCACACCTTGATGTCGGCGGCGGAATTGCCGGGCGTACTGGCCCGTGCTTTCGCGCTGTTCCAGGCGGGCCGCCCGCGTCCGGTGCACATCGAAATTCCGCTGGATGTGTTGGTTGAGGACGCCGACGATTTGCTGAGCAGCGTGGCGGTGCAGATTGATCGCGCCGGTGCTTCGCCGTCCGCCGTTTCGCGCATGACCGACTTGCTCGCGGGCGCCAAGCGTCCACTGATCCTCGCGGGTGGCGGCGCCATTGACGCTGCCGCCGAACTGACTGAATTGGCCGAGTTGCTGGACGCGCCTGTCGCGCTGACCATCAATGCCAAAGGCATGCTCGAATCCGCTCACCCGTTGCTGATCGGTTCGACCCAGAGCCTGGTTGCTACCCGTGCGCTGGTCGCCGAGGCCGACGTGGTGCTGGCCATCGGCACCGAACTGGCCGAGACCGATTACGACGTCACCTTCGCCGGTGGTTTCGAGATTCCGGGCAAGCTGCTGCGCGTTGATATCGATGCGGACCAGACCGTTCGCAACTATCCGCCGCACGTGGCCCTCGTCGCCGATTCGCGGCATGCGGCCCAAGCGTTGCTGAGCGCGCTGTCGCACAAATCCCTGGCTGAGCGCCGCAACGATTGGGGGCAGGTTCGTGCCGCCCGTCTGCGTGATGAATTGGCCGCCACCTGGGACGCCCCGACGTTGGCGCAAACGCGCTTCCTCGAAACCGTCCTGCACGAACTGCCGAACGCCGTGTTCGTCGGCGATTCGACTCAACCGGTTTACACCGGCAACCTGACGTTCAACCCTGAGCGTCCGCGCCGCTGGTTCAACTCGTCCACCGGTTATGGCACCCTCGGCTACGCCTTGCCGGCTGCCATTGGCGCCTGGCTCGGTGGCAGCCTCGCAGCGGGCGCGCGTCCTCCGGTGGTGTGCCTGATCGGTGATGGCGGCCTGCAATTCACCCTGCCGGAACTGGCCAGCGCCGTTGAAGCGCGCACGCCGGTGATCGTCCTGTTGTGGAATAACCAGGGCTACGAAGAGATCAAGAAATACATGGTCAACCGGGACATCGAACCGGTGGGCGTGGACATCTACACCCCCGACTTCATCGGTGTGGCGAAGGCGCTGGGCTGCGCGGCCGAAGCGGTCAACGGTGTCGAGCAACTGCGCACGGCACTGCGTGTCGCCAGTGATCGCCAGGGCCCGACCCTGATTGAAATCGATCAGACGTCTTGGATGCAGGCGGTGTCGAAATGAGCTTCGCTTTGACGTTACCGACCACGCTTGATGGCCTGTTCATCGATGGCCAATGGTCGGCCGGCCCTGAACACCTGCGCGTGATCAATCCGGCAACCGAAGCCTTGTTGACCACCGTTAATGGCGGCGATGCGCACTCGGTCGATCAGGCTGTCAGTGCGGCAGCCAACGCGTTCAAAGGCTGGTCGCAAACCACCGGCGCCGAGCGTGGCGCGGTCCTGCGCAAGATCGCGGCGGGCGTGCAGGCCGGTCGTGAACAATTGATGCATTTGCAGTCCGGCAACAACGGCAAGCCGCTGTTCGAAGCGGCCATCGATGTCGACGATGTGATCGCCACGTTCGAGTATTACGCAGGGCTCGCTGAAGGCCTGGATGCCAGGCAAGACAGCGCCGTTGAGCTGCCGAGCGACGAATTCAGCGCTCGGGTGCGCCGCGAACCTTGCGGTGTGGTCGGCCTGATCGTGCCGTGGAATTTCCCGATGGTGACCACCGCGTGGAAACTGGCGCCGGCCCTGGCTGCCGGTTGCTGCGTGGTGCTCAAACCGTCCGAAGTGACGCCGCTGCCGGAGCTGGAACTGGCGGCGATCATTGCCCAAGCCGGTCTGCCCAAGGGCGTGTTCAACCTGGTCTGCGGCACGGGCCTGGCGGTAGGCGCACCGCTGTCGGTCGATCCGCGCATCGCCAAAATTTCGTTCACCGGCAGCAATGCGGTCGGCGTGCAGGTCATGCAACGCGCGGCAGAAACCGTCAAAGGCGTGAGCCTGGAACTGGGTGGCAAATCCTCGCTGCTGGTGCTGGCCGATGCCGACATCGAACTGGCGGTGGAAGTGGCCTGTGGCGGCGGTTTCTACAACGCCGGGCAGATGTGTTCCGCCACCAGCCGTGTGCTGGTCGCTGATGAACTGGCGGATGAGTTCCTGATCCGCCTGAAGGCGCGTGCCGAAGCGATTCGCGTGGCGGACCCGTTCGATCCGGCGGTGGAAATGGGCGCACTGGTCAATCAGGCGCAATACCAGCGCGTACTCGGCCACATCGACCGTGGGTTGAGTGCGGGCGCAACACTGATCTGCGGCGGCAATCGTCCGGCAGACCTGCCGCGCGGCTATTTTTTACAGCCGACCATTTTCACCGACGTGCCCCAGGGCAGTGCGTTGTGGTGTGAAGAGATTTTCGGCCCGGTGATCTGCGTGCGCAGTTTCGCCTCCGAAGCCGAGGCGATTGCCCTGGCCAACGACAGTCAATTCGGTCTGGTGGCCAGCGTGGTCACACGCGACGCCGACGCCGCGGATCGTGTCGCTAACGCGTTGCAGGCGGGGCTCGTGTGGATTAACGCGCCGCAGGTGATCTTCCCGCAGACCGCTTGGGGTGGCTACAAGCAGAGCAGCATCGGCCGTGAATTGGGCCCTTGGGGCCTGCAGGCTTTCCAGGAAATCAAACACGTGATTCGGGCCGTCTGAAGGCTCTTCCTGTAGGAGCGAGCTTGCTCGCGATAGACGTCAACGATAACGCGAGGCATCAGACAGCCAGTGTCGTCCTTGCGTCCATCGCGAGCGAGCTCGCTCCTACAGGGAGGCATGCGTCGGCGTCATGGCTTCGATGAGTTTTTATCGATAGTCAGGTGTTTTGCACAACTTCAGGATGAACTCGCTGGCTCAGCCAAGCCCCCGAAAATACGGGGGCTAATGCTGCTCCGGTCGCGCGGATGCAACAGTTTCGACCTGCCTTATACCTACAAAAACAAAGGGAGTCCGTCATGGGCGAGCATGATCTGAACAGACGTCAATTCATCAAGACCGTGGGCGTAGCCTCGGTTGCCGCGGCGGCCATGAGCCTGCCGTTCGTCAAGGCCAATGCCAGCGACACGCGCTTTGCCGGCAAGACCCTGCGCCTGCTGACCTGGTCCGATGACACTGGCCTGGCTGCACTGCGCAACATCGCTGCGACATTCGAAGACAAGTACGGCTGCAAGGTCATCGCTGACCGCACCGGCAGTACGTCGGAAATGGTCGCCAAACTCAAGGCCGGCGGTGACCGTCCGCAGTACGACATCATCACCCTGGCCGGCGTCGGCGCCGAAGGTCTGGCCGCCGCCAATCTGCTCGAAAAACCTGATCTGAACCGCATTCCCAACCTGGTCGACGTGCCGGAGAAATACCGCACCGGCGCCAACGGTCATGGCATTGGTTACCTGTTGTGGTGCAACAGCCTCGTCTACAGCACCCGCACGATCAAGGAAGCGCCAGACAGCTACGCCGCCCTGTGGGACGCGGACCTGTCGCCGAACATTTTCCTGCCGCCGCCGAACTGGACCGAGGCCATGGACCTGATCATCATCGCCGCGAAACTGGCCGGTGGTGACGAACACAACATCGAACCGGGCTTCAAGAAACTCGCTGAACTCAAAGACCGTGTGGTGACGCTGGGCGAGAACCCGAACCAGATCGCCGAGCTGTTCCGCACTGGCTCCCTGGACATGGGTGGCTTGTACGCGCCGGCGTTTTTCCCTAAACAGATTCGTGATCCGGCGTACGGTCTGGGCGCGACGTTTGGCATGAAGGAAGGTTTCTACACCGACCTGATGTTGTCGGTGATGCCGAAGAATCGTCCGGGCGATATCGACATGGCTTACGCCTTCATCAACCACTCTCTGGACCCGCTGGTGCAGGGCAAGATGGCCGAGGACATCTACAACGGTCCGGTCAACGCCAAGGCGATCATCTCCGCCGAAGCGCGCAAGAGCCCGTACATCCTTACGCCGGAGCAGATTGCCGAGAAGGCGATCATGCACGACAACGCCTTCCTGGCCTCCGTGCATGACCAATGGATTCGTCGCTACACGGAAATCTTTTCTTCCTGATCGAGTGACGAACACAGCTCTCCAAAGCACCACAAAACCCTGTGGGAGCGGGCTTGCCCGCGATGACGGCCTACCTGTCGACAATGATGTGACTGACAGATTGCTATCGCTGGCAAGCCAGCTCCCACAGGGTGTGCGGTGGTTTTGAGATTGTGTTCGTCAACTGCTTTCCATTGACGAGACCTTTGCTATGGAACACCAACCTTTAATCCAGTCGGTCAGTGCTGCCGAGCCGCGCGCGAAGCGGGGTGTTTCGCCTACGGTGCGCGCCTGGCTTTTCCTCACGCCGTCGATGCTGTTCCTGGGTGTATTGATTGCCGCCAGTCTGCTGGTCCTGCGCATGAGCGTGGGCACCAAAGGGGCGGAATGGACCGGGTTCAGCCTGGCCAGTTACGCTCAATTGCTCGAACCGTACTACCTGAAATCCTTGCTGCTGACCCTGCGACTGGCGCTGATCAGTGCGGTCGTCGCCGTGCTGTTGGCGATCCCCGTGGCCTACACCATGTCGCGCCTGACCTCACCGTTCGTGCGCCGGATATTTCTCGCCGCGGTGCTGCTGCCCTTGCTGGTCAACCTGTTGCTGCAAAGCTACGGCTGGCTGGTCATTCTCGGCCCAGGCGGGATGCTTAATCAGGCACTGATGGGACTGGGCCTGATCAAGCGACCGGTCATGCTGCTGTACAACCAGAACGGTGTGCTGATGGGCCTGGTGCAAACCGCCTTCCCCTTGGCCGTACTGCCGATTGCCAGCGCCATGCGCGGCGTCGCCCGCACCTACGAAGAGGCTGCCGCTACCCTGGGCGCCAGTCGCTTGCAGGTGTTCCGCCAAATTGTTTTGCCGATGAGTTTGCCCGGGATCATCACCGGCGCAACGTTGGTCTTTGCCTACAACGCCAGCAGCTTTGTCGTGCCTTTGCTGCTGGGTGGCCGTCGCGTGCCGATGCTGGCGGTGATGGTGCATGACCAGATCGCCCCGCTGATGAACTGGCCTGCCGCGTCCGCTGCCGGGGTGGTGTTGATCGTCACGACGCTGGCGATCATGACCTTGTCCGAATACTTTACTGGCCGACGTCGGCGCAGGATGGAGGCTTCCCAATGAGCACGCTGATCAAGAAGCGTCATTCGCTGCTACCGGGCGACACCGGCAAGTTTGCCGGCATCCTCTCGGGCTTCATCCTGCTGCTGGCGGTGTTGCCGATCCTGACCATGATTGTCATGTCGTTCAGCGGTGCCTCGAACCTCGACTTCCCGCCGAGCAGTTACAGCCTGCAATGGTACAAGGCCGCCTGGAATACCTTCGTCTCGCCGGATTCCAGTGACGTGCTGAGCCTGGGCAAGGCCATGACCACCAGCCTGATGGTCGCGTGCCTGACCATGGTGTTTGCCACGATCATCGCGGTGCCGGCAGCTTATGCGCTGACCCGTTGCGAGTTCCGTGGCAAGGCCGTGGCGATGCAATTGATGTCGCTGCCGCTGGTGTTTCCGATGGTGGTCTTGGGGCTGGCGCTGCTGCTGGTGTTCGACAGCTTGCCGTTCCATATGACCACCTCGCGACTGGTGATCGCCCACGTCATCCTGGCGCTGCCCTTCGTGGTGAAGAACTGCACGGCTGCGATGCTCTCCATCGGTACCGAAGTCGAAGAGGCCGCGCAAATGCTGGGTGCGTCGCCGACGCGGGCGATTTTCGATGTGGTGGTGCCGTTGATGAAATCGGGGATTCTGGCGGGCATGCTGCTGGCGTTCATCGTCTCGTTCAACGAATTCACCGTGACCTACTTCCTCTACACCATCGACGTCATGACCGTGCCGATCTGGATGTACAGCCGCACCGTGTCATCGCTCGACCCCACCGTATTTTCGTTTGCCGTGCTGATCGTGCTGATCGACTTCGTCCTGATCTGGGCGTTGGAGAAGCTGGTGGGCGAGGGCGGCGTTTCCTTTTGATTTGAGGTGCAACATGACTGGTCTGATTCTGGAAAACGTCGAGAAACACTACGGCTCGGCCTGCGCGGTAAAGGATGTAAACCTGCATTTGCCGGAGGGCAAACTGGTGTGTTTTCTCGGCCCGTCGGGCTGCGGTAAAACCACATTGCTGCGCATGATTGCCGGCCTTGAAACCCTGAGCGGTGGCGAGATTCGCCTGGACGGTGAAGACATCGGCCACACCCCGGCACATCAACGAAATTTTGGCATGGTGTTCCAGTCCCTGGCGCTGTTCCCGCACATGACGGTGGGGGAGAACATCGCTTACCCGCTGAAACTGCGCGGCGTCAGCAAGGCTGATCAGCAGGCGCGGGTGGTGGAGTTGCTGCAGTTGATTCAGTTGCAGGAAATGATCGACCGTCCGGTATCGAAGCTGTCCGGCGGCCAACGCCAGCGCGTGGCGATTGCCCGGGCGATTGCCTCGCGGCCGAAAATTCTGTTGCTGGATGAACCGCTGTCGGCACTGGACGCCAAGTTGCGCGAGTCGATGCAGGTGGAAATCCGTCAGCTGCAACAGCGCCTGAACATCACCACCATCATGGTGACTCACGATCAGCGTGAGGCCATGACCATGGCGGACATCGTGGTGGTGCTGGGTGAGCATCGCGTGCAGCAAGTGGGGTCGCCGATCGAGATTTATCGGCATCCGGCCAACGAGTTCGTGGCGGACTTCATCGGTTCCGGCAACATCTTCCCGGCGACGGCATTGGGTAATGGCAAGGTCGGTTTGCCCGGCGGTGACGCGCTGCAAGTGCCGATCTGCAGCAGCATAGTGGTGGGAGAGAAGGTGAAGATGCTCATTCGGCCTGAGGATCTGCAACTGTCGCAACCGCAAGCGACGGCGGGGAATCGGTTGCTGGGCAAGGTGACGTTTGTACGGGATATCGGCGCGACGATTGAAACCACTGTGGAGTGTTCAGGGGTTTCGTTTACGGCATTGAGCACGCCGTGTCAGGGGTTTGGGTTGAGCATTGGCAATCCGGTTTCAGTGACACTGCC
Source organism: Pseudomonas sp. MDV22-iso1 (assembly GCF_058145095.1). Classification (NCBI taxonomy): domain Bacteria; kingdom Pseudomonadati; phylum Pseudomonadota; class Gammaproteobacteria; order Pseudomonadales; family Pseudomonadaceae; genus Pseudomonas; species Pseudomonas sp. MDV22-iso1. The sequence continues at coordinate 26,091 of NZ_JBYVMF010000042.1, read as the reverse complement.
GGCTGAGGCTTGTCGGGTACTCGGCGCCTGACTGACTGGCCCCATCGCGAGCAGGCTCACGCCTACAGTAGATCGGTGTACACCGGCCCCCTGTAGGAGTGAGCCTGCTCGCGATGAGGCCGGCAAAACCAGCACAAAAAATCAGATCAAATGGTCAACCGCAACCGCGCCAGATCCCGCAATGGCGGTGCCCCAAACAACCGGCTGTACTCCCGGCTGAACTGCGAAGGGCTTTCATACCCCACCCGATACCCCGCCGCCGAAGCCTCCAGACCCTCCGCGAGCATCAACCGCCGCGCTTCCTGCAAACGCAGCTGCTTCTGATACTGCAACGGGCTCATCGCCGTCATTGCCTTGAAGCGGTGATGCAAGGTCGACACGCTCAGGTTCACTTCCTTGGCCAGATCATCAATGCGCAACGGTTGTTCGTAGTTGCCGTTGAGCCATTTGATCGCCTGGCTGATGCGATGGCTCTGGCTGTTGGCGATGGCGATTTCATACAGCCGATGGCCCTGCTGACTGCGCAGCAGACGATAGAGAATCTCCCGGCGAATCAGTGGTGCGAGCATCGCGATGTCTTTCGGGGTATCCAGCAAACGCGCCAGCCGCAACACGGCATCGAGCATGGCCGTGTCGATCCGCTCGACATACAAGCCACGACCCGTAGGGCGGGTGGGCACGCCGAGGGGACCGGCGTCGGCGATCAGCGCGGTGATTTCCGCCGGGTCGATGTCCAGCCGTACCGCGAGTATCGGCTCTTCGGAGGTGACATTCACCACGCGTCCGCTCAAGGGCATCTGCACCGACACCACCAGGTAGTTCAGCGGATCGTAGTTGAAGTACTCGTCCGCCAGTCGGACCTCTTTGCGCCCCTGGGCCATGATGCACAGCGCCGGTTGTGCCAACACCGGGGCAAACTCGTGGGACTGACTGTGGCGGGACATGAACAGCGAGCCGACGGCGGTGGCATAGGTGCCGTCCTCCATCGTGTTGCGGCGAATGATCGTGGCCAGTTCCGCACGCTGGCGTTCCATTTCGGCGTCCAGCGGGGCTTGAAAATGATCGAGCGACGACATGCGCGGCATCCTCGGTGGGGCGTGGGTAATGAGGCGAGCTTAAATTTGTGCAAGCAACGGCGGTAGACACATCCTGCCTTAAGCTTGCCTGATTCTGCACGGGGTTAAGGAGGCCGGTTGCTTTAGCAGGCTATTGACCGGAAAACTTGCTCGAACGTCTGTTTCAATCCAGTGGCCGGATTTACAGGTTGTTACAGGTGCGCCATGAAGCTTCGCAGGATTGTGCAACAAGCCGGCAGGAATCGACTAACCGCACTATGACCGGCGCGCTTAACCTTTGATCCTGTCGCAGCCCGTCCCACGGCTGCCACTCGAGTACCTGGGAGGTTGAACATGTCTACGCAGATCCCCGTCAGTCATATGGCTTTTGTCCGTGCCCGCGCCGGGCGTTCAGAGGAGCTGGGTGCGCGGCTCAGTGCCCTGATCGAGCCGTCCCGCAGCGCACCTGGCTGCTTGAGTTTTACCCTGCAGCATTCGCAATGCGATCCTGATCTGTGGCTGGTGTCCGGTTACTGGACCCATCAGCAAGCCATGACCGCCTACTTCAACACCCCGGCCATGGGGGTTTTTGCCGAGCTGGTCCAGGAACTGGTGGTCAACAGCCTGGATTTTCATACCTTCAAAGAGGTGTCGGCAGCCCAGGCGATCGGCGAGATCCGGTCGTGGGTACACAAAATGGCGGGTTGAGGGTTTAATGGCTGCATTCTCAACTAGCCAGGATGCGCGACATGGCACGTAAAGCCTTTGAAACCTTTGAAGCTGTTTCCGCTGTAGTACCGGCTGAAGGTGGGTACCACGCCGCCATCGCCGTCAAAGCCCTCGGCGGGTCAGGCGCACCGCGTTTTCACACGATTCTCGAAGATCAGGTCTTCAAAACCGCCCATGACGCCGACGAAGCCGCGGCGTTGAAACTGACCGGGCTGAAGAATGTCAGCGACGACGCCGAACTCGTCTGGTAACTACTTGACCGCCCCCGGGCGGAACATCTTGAACAATGCCTCAGGTCCCAGCTGAAAATAATCCGCTGGACCGCCGCCGCGCAGAATCGGTTCTGCCGCGGCGGTGTCGTACACCCCATCCTTGAGCAGCCACTTGGCGATGTGCACGGCGACCACTTCGCCGAGTATCAGCCAGCTTGGCACCACATTTCCGTCGGCTCGTTGCAGCTGAATGATCTGCGTCACCTTGCACTCGAACGACACCGGGCTCTCGGCGACTCGCGGCACCTGAATGATTTTCGAAGCGGTGGGCGTCAAGCCGGACAGCTCGAACTCGTTGACCTCAGGCCCGACCATCGCGCAGCTCTGGTTCATCTGCTCGGCCAGCGGACGGGTCGCCAGGTTCCAGGCGAACTCGCCGGTCTGTTCGATGTTGTTGAGGCTGTCTTTGCGCCCGACGCTGGAAAAACCAATGATCGGCGGAATGTAATTGAAGGCGTTGAAAAAGCTGTAAGGCGCCAGGTTCAAACGACCGTCGGCGTCCTGTGAAGAGATCCAGCCAATGGGGCGCGGGCCGACGATGGCGTTGAACGGGTCATGCGGCAGGCCGTGACCGTTGGCGGGTTCGTAGAAGTGAATATCGTCGGGCATGGTGCCGTATTCCTGAAGTGGTGTTCAGAGCAAAGAAGATCATTGTGCAGACGGTATCGGTTAATTTCCAGCAAGCGGATTTTGGCGATGCAAAAAAAAGATCGCAGCCTCCGGCAGCTCCTACAGGGTGTACATCAAACCCGTTCAGGAGCTGCCGAAGGCTGCGATCTTTTGATTTTAACGGTGTTGCAGCAGACTCAGTCCGTGGTGATCCGCGAATGCTTTCGGGTGTCTTTCATGGTGACGTACACCAGCAAGGACACCGCGATGCACGCAGTCACGTACCAGTAGTAACCGGTTTCCATGCCGATGCTCTTGAACCACAGTGCGATGTATTCAGCGGTGCCGCCGAAGATCGATACGGTCAGTGCATACGGCAAGCCAACGCCCAGGGCGCGGATTTCAGTCGGGAACAGCTCGGCTTTCACCACCGCGTTGATCGAGGTGTAGCCGCTGACGATGATCAGCGCCGCCATGATCAGGAAGAACGCACCCCACCAGCTTTGAACCGTATGCAGCGCGGTGAGGATCGGCACGGTGAAGAGCGTCCCGAGCACACCGAAAGCGATCAGGATGGGCCGGCGACCGATCTTGTCCGACAGCCCGCCCACCAGCGGTTGCAGGCACATGAACAGGAACAGCGTGGCGGCCGAGATCGTGGTGGAATCGGAGATGCTCATGCCCACCGTGTTCACCAGGTACTTCTGCATGTACGTGGTGTAGGTGTAGAACGCCAGCGTACCGCCCATGGTCAGGCCGACCACGGTCATCAGTTCCTTCGGATGGCGCATCAAGGTGCGCATGGCGCTTTCCTTGGCCTTTTCTTTCTTGGTGAACGACTCGGTTTCTTCCATGCCACGACGCAGGTACAGCGCGACGATCGCACACAGCGCGCCGATGGCGAACGGAATGCGCCAGCCCCAGGCGTACAGCTCTTCGGTGGTCAGGACATTCTGCAGGACGATCAATACGCCCAGCGCGATGAGTTGGCCGGAGATCAGGGTCACGTACTGGAAGCTGGAGAAGAAACCTCGACGTTCCTTGGTTGCCATTTCGCTGAGGTACGTTGCCGAGGTGCCGTATTCGCCACCGACCGACAGGCCTTGCAGCAAACGGGCGAAAATCAACAGGATGGGTGCGCCGATACCGATCGTTTCATAACCAGGGCTCAGGGCGATCACCAGCGAGCCAAAGCACATCAGGTAGACCGACGCCATCAGCGCCTTCTTGCGCCCGACCTTGTCGGCGTACAGGCCCATCAGCCAGCCCCCGATCGGACGCATCAGAAAGCCCACGGCAAAAATCGCAGCAGTGTTCAGCAGTTGGGCAGTGGTATCGCCTTTAGGGAAAAACGCCTTGGCGAAATAGAGGGAGAAGGCGGCGTAGACGTACCAGTCGTACCACTCGACCATGTTGCCTACGGAGCCGCTGAAGATCGATTTGATGCGGCTGGAGGTGGTTCTAGGCTTGGCCGGCACGGCAGCCGACCCTGCGGGCAGGGTATTGGAGTTATCCATTGAAGGATCCTTCATTTAATTGTTTTTTTGGAGCGCGTAAAAACGCAGCCTGCGGGGGCTATAGCAGGAGGTGTGCCAACCGGGAGAAGGTTGGTTTAGAGGGGTTCAGGGGACTTTGTGAGCGGAAATCCGCTTATGTGTGAAGGGGTTTGAGCGGAAAATTGCCTATCGGTCCGCAGGTTTTCGTTGGCTGTCCCGACGATGAGGCCAGCCCAGACACTGCAAAATTAGCTGCCTTGCACAAACATCTCGCGCGTCAGTCCATGCCGCTGCATCTTTTCATTGAAGGTGCGGCGCGGCAGTTGCAGTTCTTCGAGGACGGCTTTCACATCGCCTTTGTGACGGGTCAAGGCGGCGCGCAGGCAGTGCGCTTCAAACGCTTCCTGTCGGGCTGCCAGCGACTGGCCCGGTTCGCTGCCCGCCGGTGCAGGTTCATCCAGCCCCAACACCTGGCGCTCGGCGACGTTGGCCAGTTCGCGCACGTTACCTGGCCAGTCATGGCTCAACAAATGGCTCAACTGCGCGCCGGACAACGGGGGGAAGGTGCGGCCCAGGCGCGCGGCGGCGCTCTGGGCAAAGGTATCGAACAACAACGGAATGTCTTCACGGCGATCGCGCAACGGTGGCAGGCGCAGCTCGGCGACGTTCAGCCGATAGGCCAGATCCTCGCGGAAACGTCCGGCCCGGGCTTCGTCCAGCAAGTCCGGTTTGGTCGCGGCAATGATCCGCAGATCCACGCGGATGCTTTGATTCGAACCCAGCCGCTCGAGCTTTTGCTCCTGCAATACCCGCAGCAGTTTCACCTGTTGGGCCAGGGGCATGCTTTCGATTTCATCGAGAAACAGCGTGCCGCCGTCAGCGTATTCGAGCTTGCCGATGCGCTTGCCCTGGGCGCCGGTGAACGCGCCGCTTTCGTGACCAAACAACTCTGCCTCGAACAACTGCTCGGGAATCGCCGCGCAATTAAGCGCCACGAACGGCTTGTCGGCACGAGGTCCGAAATCGTGCAGGCAGCGTGCTACCAACTCCTTGCCGCTGCCGGTTTCACCACGGATCAGCACATTGACCGGCAGGGCCGCCAGCTCCAGCACCTGTCGGCGCAAGGTCTGCAATCCACGGGATACCCCCAACAGCGTCGCATCGAGTTTGGCGCGGTGGTCCGCCTGTTCATGCAGGGCACGGTTTTCCAGGACCAGGCGGCGCTTGTCCAGCGCCCGGCGCAGGCTGCCGAGCAAGGTTTCGGGGCTGAAGGGTTTTTCGAGGAAGTCGTAGGCGCCATCGCGCATGGCGTCGACTGCCATCGGCACGTCACCGTGGCCGGTCAGCAGAATCACCGGCAAGTCGGCATCGCGTCGCTGCACTTCGGCCAACAGTTCCAGGCCGGTCATGCCGGGCATGCGCACGTCGCTGAGGATGACACCGGGAAAATGCCTGGGCAGTTGCGCCAGGCATTCATCCGCACGGCTGTACAACTGCACCTCGAAACCCGACAGGCTCAGCCATTGCTCGACCGCGTTGCGGATACTGCTTTCGTCGTCGACGACGATCACTGAATTGAGCATGAGCCATGAGCCTCCAGGTCGATCGGCAGGGTGAGGGTGAACACGGCGCCGTTACCCAAATTGTCCGCGCTCAGGCGGCCGCCCGATTCGTGAACGATGGCAAAGGAGACGGCCAGGCCGATGCCCAGGCCATCGCCTACCGGTTTGGTAGTGAAGAACGGATCGAAGACCTTGGCCAGGTTTTCTTCAGCGATACCACCCCCGTTATCAGCGACGCTGAGGCACCAGAGTTGTTCGTCGGCCTCAAGGCGGATTTCCAGGCGCTTGCACGGTTTGTCCTGCATGGCATCCAGTGCGTTACGCAGCAGATTGATCAACACCTGTTCCAGACGAATTGCGTCGCCGCGCACCCAGGCCGGGCGCGTCAGGTGCAGCACCGTGCTGACCTGTTCGTCACGCAGGCGGGTATCGAGCAGTTGCAACGACTGGTCCACCACGGCTGCCAGATCCAGGCATTCGCGCAAGCCGCCGGGGCTTTTGCGGGCGAAGGTTTTCAGGTGGCCGGTAAGGGCGGCCATGCGTGTCAGCATGTCATCCACCGGTTTGAGCGCCTTGTACGCGTCATCGACGCGACCATGATCGAGCAGCAGGCGCAACGTCGCCAGCTGCATACGCTGCGCGGTCAGGGGTTGATTGATTTCGTGGGCGAGGGCAGCGGACATCTGGCCCAGCGCCGCCAGTTTGGCCGATTGCACCAGGCCGTCCTGGGCGGTGCGCAGGTCACGGGTGCGTTCTTCGACCAGTCGCTCAAGCTCTTCGCGACTGCGCTGGCGCATTTTTGCCAGACGCCAGCGTTGGTTGAGAAACAGCAACAGGAACACCAACGCCAGCCACAGGCCGGCAGCGGCCAGCGCTGCATTGCGGCTGTCTTCGAAGGCCGTTTGTGGACGGCGCAGCAAATGCAGCGTCCAGCCCTCGGCCGCCAACGGCAGGGATTCCCACAGGTAATTCACTTTTCCGTCAGGACCCTCGACCTCAGTCAAATTGCTGTTGTCGTCGAAGTTTCGCAGCGTTTTGACCTCCAGTGGCGTCAGCCGCTGTTTGTCGTATTGGCGGGTGGCCTTGAGTTCGGCGAGGTCGCTGTCATTGAGCGGCTTCAATAGGCGATAACGCCAGCCCGGCTGGTTGGCGATGAAGACAATTCCCCGTGCATCGCTGACCAGCAAGGTGTCGTTGCCCTGGCGCCATTCACGCTCCAGTTCTGGAAACTCGAGTTTGACCACCATCGCGCCCAGAAACTGCCCGTCGTCATCGATGACCGCACTGGACAGGAAGTATCCGGGAATCCCGCTGGTCACGCCCACGGCGTAGAAACGCCCGGTGCCCTGGGTGCGGGTCTGACTGAAATAGGGGCGGAAGGCGTAGTTATGACCGACGTAACTGCTGGGCAGGCGCCAGTTGCTCGCCGCGATGGCAAGGCCCGTGCGGTCGAGCAGTTCCAGGGTTGAGGATTCGGCGGCGCCGTTGATTTTCTCAAGTTTGCGGTTCAACGAAGCTTGAAGATCGGGGTTTATGGCTCCCTTGAGCGCCGAGCGCAGTTCAGGGTCCAGCGCCAGCACGAGGGGCAGGGCGCGGTAGCGTTCGATCAGGGTATGCAATGAGGTGGCGTACAGCCCCAATTGCTGATTGGCGCGAGCGGCATCTTCCACCAGCGCCTGGCGCTCGGCGTGACGCATGGCCAAGGTGGCCGCAAGGACTGCCCCGGCGACGATCACAACGGTATAGAGCGTCAGGCGCAAGGAGCGAGAGTACTCGATCATACGGGGCGTTACACACGGGGAGGAAGAGGGGGCGCACGATAGCATGGGCTCCCCTCCTCATCCACGCGGCCCCCCTGTAGGAGCTGCCGCAGGCTGCGATCTTTTGATCTTGTTTTTTAAGAGCAAGATCAAAAGATCGCAGCCTCGTTTCACTCGGCAGCTCCTACGCAGCTCCTACACAGCTCCTAATGAGGGAGAAAGTGCAGGCAATAAAAAAGGCGGCAGGACGTTAAGTCCTGTCGCCTTTTCAGGTCAGTCGGAAGGCTTACTGCACTTCGACCGCCAGGCTTTCACTGATCTTTTTCTGCCAGATGGCAGGACCGGTGATGTGCACCGACTCGCCCTTGCTGTCGACGGCAACTGTCACTGGCATGTCTTTGACGTCGAACTCGTAGATGGCTTCCATCCCCAGTTCGGCGAAAGCCACGACGCGGGATTTCTTGATGGCTTGTGCCACCAGGTAAGCCGCGCCGCCAACAGCCATCAGGTAAACGGCTTTGTGGTCCTTGATCGCTTCGATGGCGGTCGGGCCGCGCTCGGATTTGCCGATCATGCCCAGCAGGCCGGTTTGCTCGAGGATCTGACGGGTGAACTTGTCCATCCGCGTGGCGGTGGTCGGACCGGCAGGGCCAACCACTTCTTCGCGCACCGGATCAACCGGGCCGACGTAGTAGATGAACCGACCCTTGAGGTCCACCGGCAGGGTTTCACCCTTGTTCAGCATCTCGACCATGCGCTTGTGCGCAGCGTCGCGACCGGTGAGCATCTTGCCGTTGAGCAGGACGGTTTCGCCCGGCTTCCAGCTCTGCACATCTTCCGGGGTCAGCGTGTCGAGATTGACGCGACGGGCCGACGGGCCGGCTTCCCAGACGATTTCCGGGTAAGCGTCCAACGGCGGTGCTTCCAGCGAGGCCGGGCCGGAACCGTCGAGCACGAAGTGGGCGTGACGGGTGGCGGCGCAGTTGGGGATCATGCACACCGGCAACGAAGCGGCGTGGGTCGGGTAATCCATGATCTTCACGTCGAGCACGGTGGTCAGGCCACCCAGGCCCTGGGCGCCGATGCCCAGTTGGTTGACCTTCTCGAACAGCTCCAGGCGCATCTCTTCGATACGGTTGGACGGGCCACGCTTTTTCAGCTCGTGGATGTCGATGGATTCCATCAACACTTCCTTGGCCATCACGGCGGCTTTCTCGGCGGTACCGCCGATGCCGATGCCGAGCATGCCTGGTGGGCACCAGCCGGCGCCCATGGTCGGAACGGTTTTCAATACCCAGTCGACGATCGAGTCGGACGGGTTGAGCATCGCCATTTTCGACTTGTTCTCGGAACCGCCGCCCTTGGCCGCCACGTCCACTTCCACGGTGTTACCCGGAACGATGGAGTAGTGGATAACGGCCGGGGTGTTGTCCTTGGTGTTTTTACGAGCGCCCGCCGGGTCGGCGAGGATCGAGGCACGCAGGACGTTTTCCGGCAGGTTGTAAGCCTGGCGCACGCCTTGGTTGATCATGTCGTCCAGGCTCATGGTGGCGCCATCCCAACGCACGTCCATGCCCACACGGACAAACACGGTCACGATGCCGGTGTCCTGGCAAATTGGACGGTGGCCAGTGGCGCACATGCGTGAGTTGATCAGGATTTGCGCCATGGAATCACGGGCTGCCGGCGATTCTTCGCGCAGGTAAGCCTCGTGCATCGCCTGAATGAAATCCACGGGGTGGTAATAGGAAATGAACTGCAGGGCGTCGGCAACGCTCTGAATCAGGTCGTCTTGCTTGATCACGGTCATGAGTCGCGCTCCTCTAAAAGACGGGAACATTCAATAAGGTGCTTGCAGCTTGGGTGTATCGGTCGGTTGCAAGCACCTTTACAAGGCACGCCGGGGCTGCTGGCGCGACGCTAAAAAGGCGCGGCAGTATAACGCGCCTCCGTTTGGTAAACACCCGCCGGGCGTTAATCATTGGTCGCATCCACAACCATTTAACAGCTGGAAAAACCTGTGGTGAGGGGATTTAGCGAAACGTCGCACCGCCCCGTTCGGCTGCACAGCAGGCGTGAAGTTTTGGGGCCGCTGCGCGACCCAACGGGGCGGTGCGACGTTTCGCTAAATCCCCTCGCCACTTCGCAGCCGGGCACAGGCTTCGCCAGTTGCGAGAGGGGCGGGTGTTTGCGGGGGATTGGAGTCAGTGGTTTGACGCCAGTTTTTCGCGCCGAGAATTGAATGGTCATTTATCAGGCACGACACTAAAGTGGCAACCGGACTGTAGAGTAGGACACTCAAACAGCGTTTTTTTTGCACGGTGAGTCAACGATTGACCCATAACGCTATCCAACGACTTTTGCTCAAACGCTTTGCCCTCGCCGCCGGTACCTATGCCCTGGCTTTGATGTTGCTGTGGCTGGCATTTTTTACTGGGCACTACGCCGAATCGTTAATCAGCGTCGTTGTGGGCAGTGCCTTGGTCGTCACCAGCCAGGTGGTGCTGTTCGGGGTGTTTTATAGCGGCTGCAACCTGCGCTTTTCCGATCCCAGCCTGACCGAAGCCCAAGTACTGCTGGGGCTGGGTTGGCAAACCTGGCTGATCGCCCATCTGGACCAGGCTCGGGGTGCGTTCCTGGTCTTTTACGTGTTGATTCTGCTGTTCGGCCTGTTCCACCTGTCGCGACGTTCCTTTATACGGTGCGCGATGCTGGTGTTTTTCAGTTTCAGTGCGATCACGCTGTGGGACGCCTATCACTTCCAGCTGACTGACCCGGCGCTGGCAGCGTTGCAGGTTTGCGTGCTGTTTATTGTTCTGGTCTGGCTGGTGTTTTACGCCAGCTACGTCCAGCACTCGCGCCAACGCATGCGCCAGCGCCGTTTCGCCTTGCAGGCGCATCAGGACACGCTGCGCGGGATGATGCGCCAGCTTGAAGACCTGGTGGCCACCGATGAGCTGACCGGGCTGTTCAATCGCCGGCACTTCCTGCGACTGGCTTCCCGCGAGTTGAATTCGATGGAGGACGGCGTGGTGCATGGTCTGGCGCTGATCGATCTCGATCACTTCAAGCGCATCAACGATGTCCACGGTCATGCTGCCGGCGATCAGGTGCTGCAAGCCTTTGCTGCGGTGGCCACTGCGTGCTTGCGTGAAGGCGACGTGCTGGCCCGTTACGGCGGTGAAGAGTTCGTGGTGTTGTTGCCCGACTGCAACGCCGAGCGCCTGACGTCTTGCTGCGAACGGTTGCGTATTGCGTTCACTGATGTCGAGTTGATTGGCCTCAATGTCAGTCACCTAAGCTTGTCGGCCGGCATGACGTTGCTGGAACTGGATGACGATCTCGACGATGCCCTGCACCGGGCCGATCAGGCGCTCTATCGCGCCAAACGTGATGGTCGTAATCGTTGCGCGGCGGCCTGGGAGAACGCCGATGCCTGAACTGCGGGTTGGCGAGCAGAAATGGTCGGTCGCGGCGGGCAGTAATTTGCTCGATGCGCTGAACAGCAACGGCGTGGCGGTGCCTTACAGTTGCCGTGCCGGCAGTTGCCATGCGTGCCTTGTGCAATGCCTGCAAGGGTTGCCAAGCGACAGCCGGCCCGATGCCTTGAGCGCCGAACAGCGCCGGGAAGGCTGGCGGCTGGCCTGTCAGTGCCAGGTGGTCGAGGACTTGCAAGTACACGCTTTCGATCCGCAGCAGGACGGACGCCCGGCGAAGGTGGCGGCTGTCGATTGGTTGAGCGCTCAGGTGTTGCGTCTGCGTCTGGTTGCCGAACGGCCATTTCGCTACAGCGCCGGGCAGCACTTGGTGTTGTGGGCAGGTAACGTCGCACGGCCCTATTCCCTCGCCAGCCTGCCGGAAGAGGACCGCTTTCTGGAGTTTCATCTCGATTGCCGCCAGCCGGGGGCGTTCAGCGATGCCGCCCGTCAGCTCAGGATTGGCGATGTCATCCGGCTCGGCGAGTTACGCGGCGGTGCACTGCATTACGACGCTGACTGGCACACCCGGCCTTTGTGGCTGATGGCCGCCGGCACCGGATTAGGGCCGTTGTTTGGTGTGTTGCGAGAAGCTTTGCGTCAGGATCATCAAGGCGCCATCCGCGTTATTCACCTGGCCCATGACGCCGATGAACACTATCTGGCCAAACCGTTGCAGGCCATGGCCGACGGTCGTCCGAACCTCAGTATCGAGTTGTGGACGCCGGCCGAGTTGCCAGCGGCTTTGGCGCAATTACGCCTTGTTTCGCGGCAAACCCAAGCCTTACTCTGCGGGTCCCCCGACAGTGTCGATGCCTTTGCCAAACGGCTTTACCTGGCGGGACTGCCGCGCAATCAACTGCTGGCTGACGTCTTTTTGCCTCGTGGTTGAACGCTGAATCCTATTGGCTTGAACGTTTCTGTGGCGAGGGAGTTGACTCCCGCTGGACTGCGCAGCAGGCCCAAAAGCATGTGAGCGCTGCGCACTCAAGCGCGAGCAAGCTCGCTCGCCACAAGAGCTTTACCGGCCTGCACCGCTGAGACATGCCATGACTGAAGCCATCCAGATTGAGCGTGAACGCGGGCTTTTGACCCTGCGTCTGAATCGCCCCGACAAGAAAAACGCCCTGACCCGCGCCATGTACAGCGCGTTGGCAGCAGCATTGAAACAGGCTGATGAAGATCCCGACATCTACGCCGTGCTGCTCACTGGCAGCCACGAGTGCTTCACCGCCGGTAACGATATCGCCGACTTTATTCAACAACCACCCAGCGATCTCGACAGTCCGGTGTTTCACTTCATGCTCAATTTGCTTGAATGCCGCAAACCGGTGATTGCCGGCGTGGCGGGTGCGGCGGTGGGGATTGGTACGACACTGTTACTGCATTGCGACCTGGTGTATGTCAGCGCGGATGCGCGTTTGCGCATGCCATTCGTCAATCTCGGGTTGTGCCCGGAGTTTGGGTCCAGTCTGATCCTGCCGCGTTTGCTGGGGCATGCGAAAGCGGCTGAATTATTGCTGCTGGGCGAGCGTTTCAGTGGTGAGCAAGCGGCGGCGTGGGGCATCGCGAACGAAGCCCTGGACAGCGGCGAGGCGGCGTTAGCCAAGGCTCGAGAGATGGCGTTGCGGTTTGAGTCACTGCCGCCAGAAGCGGTGCGCATCAGCAAGCAACTGATGAAAGCCCCGGACCGGGAGTTGTTGCGCAAGGTGATAGAAGAAGAGGGGGCGCTGTTTACCCAGCGGCTGCGTTCGCCGGAGGCGATGGCTGCGTTGTCGGGGTTTATCAATCGGCATTGAATCCGACGATGAGGCCCGATCAGCCTGCACTTCTTTTGGATCAGAAACGCAAAAGCCCCGCCATTCACATGGCGGGGCTTTCGTTTTTCAGCAACCGATTACTCAGACCATCGGATCGCCAACGTGCAGGATCTTCATGCCGTTGGTGCCGCCAATGGTGTGGTAGCTGTCGCCCTTGGTCAGGATGACCCAATCGCCTTTCTCCACTACGCCACGCTTGAGCAACTCGTCGATCGCGGCCTGGCTGACTTGCTCAGGCGGCAACGATGCCGGGTCGAACGGAACGGTGTAGACACCACGGAACATGGCCGCGCGGGCCTGGGTTTCGCGGTGCGGGGAGAACGCGTAGATCGGCACCGAAGAGCGGATACGCGACATGATCAACGGCGTGTAGCCACTTTCGGTCAGGGCGATGATCGCCTTCACGCCCGGGAAGTGGTTGGCGGTGTACATCGCGGCCAGGGCGATGGACTGGTCGCAGCTTTCGAAGACCTTGCCGATGCGGTGGCTGGAGGTCTTGCTGGTCGGGTGCTTTTCCGCACCGACGCAGATGCGCGCCATGGCTTGCACGGCTTCCAGCGGGTACAGACCGGCAGCACTTTCAGCCGAGAGCATCACGGCGTCGGTGTAGTCGAGCACGGCGTTGGCCACGTCGGACACTTCGGCACGGGTCGGCATCGGGTTCTGGATCATCGACTCCATCATCTGGGTCGCCACGATCACCGCCTTGTTGTGGCGGCGAGCGTGCAGAATGATCTTCTTCTGAATGCCCACCAGCTCGGCGTCGCCGATTTCCACGCCGAGGTCACCACGGGCAACCATCACAGCGTCGGAAGCCTTGATCAGCGCATCCAGCGTGTCGTCGTCAGCCACGGCTTCGGCGCGTTCAATTTTCGCCACCAGCCAGGCAGTACCGCCCGCTTCGTCGCGCAGTTGACGGGCGTATTCCATGTCGGCGGCATCGCGCGGGAAGGACACTGCGAGGTAATCCACTTCCATTTCCGCAGCGAGCTTGATGTCGGCCTTGTCTTTCTCGGTCAGGGCCGGTGCCGTCAGGCCACCACCGCGACGATTGATGCCTTTGTGATCCGACAGCGGACCGCCGATCAGCACGGTGCAGTGCAGTTCGGTAGCAGTGGCGGTATCAACGCGCATGACCACGCGACCGTCGTCGAGCAGCAGTTCGTCGCCTACACCGCAGTCCTTGACCAGGTCCGGGTAGTCGATGCCGACCACTTGCTGGTTGCCTTCGGTCAACGGATGGCTGGTGGAGAAGGTGAATTGATCACCGATCTTCAGCTCGATCTTCTTGTTGGCGAATTTGGCGATACGGATTTTCGGGCCTTGCAGGTCACCCAGCAGGGCAACGAAGCGGCCGTGCTTGGCAGCGAGGTCACGCACCAGCTTCGCGCGAGCCTTGTGCTCGTCGGGAGTGCCGTGGGAGAAGTTCAGGCGGGCGACGTCCAGGCCAGCCAGAATCAGCTGTTCTAAAACTTCCGGCGAGTTACTGGCCGGGCCAAGGGTAGCGACGATTTTGGTACGACGGACGGACATGCAAAGACTCCTGAGTTCAAGCGCTGAGCAGAGGCTACTATGCTCCGTGGGTGTAGTCATTGTTCGAGTGCACTACTTATTTTTTTGTTTTTTTATCAATTGCATCTTTAAACGAACAAACCTGAAGATTTCGGGCAACGGGTCGATACAGAGCTCAAGACAGGAGAACCTTCATGCGATTCGTGCTTATTGCCGCCCTGGCCCTCAGTGTCACGGGCTGCACCCGTTGGTCGATGAACCATCATTTGAATAACGCCTACAGTGCTTATGACCGAGGCAACTGTGAGCAGGTGATGCTCGAACTGTCCAAGGTCGACCGCGCCAGCCGCGCCCGGCGCTATGTACAGCCAGAGGTGTCGATGATGCGGGGGCAGTGCCTTGAGCGTCAGAAAATGTTCATCGATGCCGCCCAGACATACCAGTTCATCATCGCGTCCTACCCGCAAAGCGAGTACGCCTTCCGTGCCCGCGCACGGCTGGAAACCTTGCAGAGCCTGGGGCATTACCCGATGCGGTCTGCCGCTGTCGTACGCCCGACGCAGTTCTGATTGCAGTTGTCATTTGATGGCTGGCCGACCAGCGGTAGTGAGCTATAGTCCAATAATGCGGCTTTGGAGGATTGCCCCCGGGTCGATGTCATACCTGTGATCGGCAGAAGTAAGTGGCAGCGGTTCAGGGACTGTCGCACCAGGATCAGGGAGAGCGTGCCTCTAACGTATAGAGGTCCGTTCCGAAGCATTAGTGCGGTCCTGCTTAAGGGCCTTGCGTAGCGAAATCAGCATGTTTACTGACCGCCGAATCAAGCGGCATCAACTGCCGTATTTTCTAAAAGTGTTCAACAGCGTCACTGACAAGCCAATCGGCTTTTTGGGTAACGTGTCCGAAGACGGGCTGATGCTTATCAGCCAACTGCCGATGATGATCGGAGCGGATTTTGATCTGCGCCTGAAAATCCCTGCCGGCGATGGCGTCTACCAGGTCATCGATGTGCGGGCGTGTTGTTTGTGGTGCCATGAAGATGCGACACCGCATCACTATGATGCCGGTTTCAGCATTCAGCAGGCGCCGCCGGAATATGGGCAACTGGTCAGCGCAATAAGGCAATATTTCAGCTTCCAGCCATTGCCCGCGTCGGCCTGAGAAAGGCTGAAGATCGCGCCCTGCGAACTTCGGAGTGACTACCGATCCCGTAGGAGCTGCCGCAGGCTGCGATCTTTTGATCTTTTGATCTCAAGCGCCCCCACCACGCTTCCAGTTCAAATAGTGCGTCACCATAGCCGGTCCCAACTCACCCGGTCTCACGTCCATCACGGGAATGCCGTGGGCGCTCAAGCGCTCCTGAAGTGCTGCGCGAGCGTTCAAATAATCCACCGTCCCGCAATAGGTCAACGCCTCCCCCAGGGTTTGCACCGGCATCTGTCGCGTGGTGTCGAGGACTTCTTCACGCAAGCTCGCGACCAGTACCTGATGCTGTTTACTCAACCGTTGCACGGCACTGATCAATTCTTCATCGTCCTCATCGCGCAGATTGGTGACCAGCACCACCAGGCCTCGACGCTTTTGGCGGGCGAGCAACTGGCTGACGGCCGCCTGGTAATCCGCTGGCCGCTGAGTGGTGTCCAGATCGTAGACGGTGTTGAGTAGCACATTGAGCTGGGCGCTACCTTTGGCCGGTGCGAGGTAGCGCGGTGGATCGCTGGCAAACGTACTCAGCCCCACCGCGTCGCCCTGACGCAGGGCGATGTAGCTGAGCAGCAGGCAGGCATTGAGCGCGTGATCGAAATGCGCAAGTTCGCTGTCCTGGCTGCGCATGCGCCGACCGCAATCGAGCATGAACACGATCTGTTGATCGCGCTCGTCCTGATATTCCCGGGCAATCGGCGTGCGCTGGCGGGCGGTGGCTTTCCAGTCGATCTGACGCAGGCTGTCGCCTTCCCTGAATTCGCGCAGCTGATGAAACTCCAGGCCCAGGCCGCGACGTTGTCGCTGCCGTACCCCCAATTGATTAAGCCAGTTATCCACCGCCAACAATTGTCCGCCGTAGAAACGGGCGAAGTCGGGGTACACACGGGTGGTGTCGCTGACGCTTAGCAGGCGCTTTTCCGACCACAGGCCCAATGGGCTTGGCAGGCTGACTTCACAGTGTTCGAAGGTAAAGTGACCCCGTTTTAACGGGCGTACGCGGTAACCGATCTGGCTGATCTGGCCTGGCTGAAGTTCGAATGTCAGGGGCAGGTTTTCGATGCCCAGGCCTTCGGGTACATGGTCAAAGACCTGGGCATTCGTCGGTTGTAAAAGATCGTGCTCGACCTCCAGCCGCACTTCGCTCCAGCGACCAAGCGCCAGGGTGCCAGGCATTTGTCGGCGTATGCGCGGTGAAGGCAGGCGCCTGAGACGGATGGCATCGAGTATTGCCAAGGTCAGCAACGCCAGCAGCAAGCCCCAGTTGATCGATGAAAGGCTCGAGGGCAGCGTGATACCCAGCGCCCGCAACGCGCCCAGCAGGATACCGATGGCCAGCAGCGTAGCGAGCCAGGTCAGCAGCAGGCGCGAGGGTTTCATTGCCGCCCCGCGGGAGCAGGCTCCCTCACCATAGAATGTTTGCGCATGATCACAGCCGCGGTGCCGGGACTTGATCGAGCAGTTGCCTGAGTACGTGATCGACCTCAAGCCCTTCAATATCCAGCTCCGGTGCGATGCGCACGCGATGGCGCAAGACGGCCAGTGCACAGCCTTTGATGTCGTCCGGAATCACGAATTCGCCACCGCGCAGCAGGGCGCGCGCCCGGGCGCAACGTACAAGGGCAATGGATGCCCGTGGTCCCGCACCGAGAATCAGACCTGGCCAGCTACGGGTTGTACGGGCCAGACGGACTGCGTAATCGAGTACCTGATCGTCCAGAGGCAGGTCGCTGGCGATGCGTTGCAAGGCCAGCACATCCTTGGCCTGCAACACCGTGCGCAACGGTTGTACGTCAAGCATGTCGGCACGCGTGGAGCGGCTGACCTGGCGGACCATGTCCAGCTCCTGCTCGGCGTCGGGGTAATCCATGCGGACCTTGAGCATGAAACGGTCAAGTTCGGCTTCGGGCAGCGGGTAGGTGCCTTCCTGTTCGATGGGGTTTTGGGTGGCGAGCACCATGAAGGGTTGCGCGATAGGCAGGGCGCGACCTTCGAGGGTGACCTGGCGCTCCTGCATGGCTTCGAGCAACGCCGCCTGGGTTTTCGCCGGGGCGCGGTTGATCTCATCGGCCAGCAACAGGTTGGTAAACAACGGGCCCTTGCGCAGTTTGAATTGCTCGGTCTGCAAGTCGTACACCGCGTGCCCGGTGACGTCGCTGGGCATCAGGTCCGGGGTGAACTGAATGCGCGCGAACTCGCCGCCAAAACAGCGGGCGAGGGCGCGGACCAGCAGGGTCTTGCCCAATCCCGGGACACCTTCGAGCAACACGTGCCCGCCGGCGATCAGTGCGGTCAGCACGTCGTCGATGACAGTGTTCTGGCCAATCACGGCTTTTTGCAATTCGACGCGAACCGCCTGGGCCAATTGACTGGCACGCTGGCGTTGCTGGGCGGCGTGGGAGGGTGAGCCGGGCTCGGTCTGTTCACTCATAAGGCGTTCCTCAAGGTTTGCAGGTGGGCAACCTGGCGGCTGAAGTCGGCGTTGTTGAGCCGTTGCTTCGGTCGCGGGCTCATGGCCTGGCTGATAGCGCGTGTGGGTTGGCCGGTCAGGCGTGAAAGCACCAGCCATTGCTCGGCAACGCCGAGTTGATCAAAACCTGGATGACGGCGGCGGACACGCCGCAGGATGTCTTGCTGCAGGGCTTGCAGCAGGTGGGGCTGACCCTTGCGGCGCAGCATGAAATCGGCACTGGCACGCAGGTGTTCCTGAAGTTGTCGGCGGGCTTTCGGTGCGGGGGCAAGCAAGGGACCGCTGCGCATGCCGACGTGCCAAAAGCCCAGGCCGATCAGTGCCACAAGGGCCACCAATGCCTGAGGGAAATAGCGCAGCAGCAAGGTCAGCAGGCTGTCGTGATCGGTGTTGAACATCAGGGTCACGCTTGTGTCAGCGGTTAGGTACCAGAGGAGCCAGGCGTTGTCGTACTGTCCGATGGTCGGGGTTTTCCAGAGATCGGCATCGGTGACCACGATGATTGAGCCGAGCCCGTGATTCAGCTGCATCATGTGCGTGGCCTTGGCGCTGTTGGCCCAGGACTGCGCGAGGTTGTTCGGGTCTTCGAGGTGAAACGCCGTGTCGAAACTTGCGTAGGCCGGTGCGTCTTCGTTTTCCAGAAACAGCTTGGTCAGCTTGGGAAACGAGTCGTTGTCGAGATCGGGCGGTGGATCCTTGAGGTCTTTGCTCAGGGACTGGTGCACCTGAACCCGGTCGAGCAACAGGTCATTGCTTTGACCGGTTTTGTCATCCCATAACGATTGAGCGACAAACAGCAGTCGACCTCCGGCCCGTGTCCAGTTCATCACCTGGTCGATCTGCCGTGGGGTCATGTTGTAGCGGTCTCCGAACAGCAACAGACTGTGCTGGCGCGGATCGAGCGTAGGCAGTACGTCGAGGCTGTTGGCGTGGCCAACGGTCAGACCTTGTTTACGCAAAAAGTACTCGGCAGCCAGGTACGGATTTGCCTGGGCTTCGGGAGCGGGGCCGTGATCAATCTCGGTCTGATAGGGCGTTGCCTTGAGGTACAGATAGACACCGAGCGCAGTCACCAGCACCGCAATGAGCCCACCGATCGTCATCAACCTGGCCCGTTTCAACGCGAGGCTCCCGGACCGAATAATTCTCGCCAGCCGTCACAGAGTTCCTGTTGTGCAGGCCCTGGCGGCAGGCGATGTCCGTAGGCCATGTTTTGCCAGTGTCCGGTCAGATTTCTGCTGAACGCCAGCAGAGCCGGTTGTTGCAGGCGTTCGATGCGCTCGAGTACCTGGCCTTCGGTGTCGGCGGGTTTCAGCGCCATGTTGTAGTCATGCAGCAAATGGCTGAGCAGTGCGCGGTAGAGCAAGCCGAGCGCTTCTCGAGGGTGACTCTGCCAAAGGCTTTCAGCACTGGCGGCGATATCGGCGGGCAGCGTTTCCCGAGTGAGGTCGAGGCCAAATGCTTGTTGTGGCAAAGGGCGGTCGATTTTGTTCGTGCTACTCGGCCGCCGGCTGACGAAGGTTCGCAGCCAGTCGCGGTAGCGCCAGATGACCAGCACCACTGCACCGATCACTGCCCCCCACAATACGACTTCAATCAGCGTGGCGATGGCGCCGAAGCGTTGAGCATCCAGCAACTTGAGAAGTGCCCTCAGCCATGCCGGTAGCTTGTCATCGTCAGCTTTTTCGGCGGCCGGGTTTTCTTCGCCGAACCGATAACGGGTGACGCTCTCCTTGTTTTTGAACGGTGGTTGATCAAGAAGCGCCTTGATGCTGTCCCGAGACGCCTGGCTGGTGAGCGGTTGCTCCAGCAGGCGCGGGGTGTCAGGTGATATGACCGGCTCAGCTGCCCACGTGGATTGCGTGACGGGAACCCACAGAAGCGCCGCCATGAGCAGGACCCCCGCGGTGCTCGCCAGACGCTGGCGCAATCGACGGAACACCAATTCGATATCCCAGGCTTCCAGCACCGTGCGCCGGTTCAGGTAAAGGCTGAAACCGCAGGCGACATAAATCGGTTCCCACACCACCAGCACCAGGACGTAAAAGACATTCGTCAGGTGTTCCAGCCACCGCCAGTCCTGCTGCGTGGCGGTGATCAAGGTTTGCCAGCTCCAGTCGAGTTCGGTTTGTTGCGGCAGTAGCAGGTAGAACAGCACCATCAGACCGATCCAAAGCGCGCTTTCCAGGTGCACGCCGATGATCGTCAGCCACCGGGCGGCGCCTGCATTGCGCTGCAACAGCACTTGCAAACGCTGTTGCCGCGCCTGACCGCTCAGGCCTTCGAGTTGCACCACAGGCATGAGAAAGCTGCGACTCAAGCTCAGGCGTCGCCAGGTCAGGCTGGCCAGCAGTTGGGGTTTGAGCAGGCGCGGCCATTGGCGCAGTGCCTGTTTCACGGTGGGTGTTTCACCGAACATGGCTTTGGAGAGGATGTACAGCGGCAGGCGTTCGAACGCCGGTTTCAGCCACCAGAAGATGAACACGGCGAGCGATGGCGAATCCCACAACGCCCAACTCAGCAGCGCGAAGATCGGCAAGGTCACGATCGCCCAACTGGTCATCAACAGGCGTCGGTGGCGCTGGCTGAGAAGTACGCCAAGGTCCATGGCTTCCCAGTGGTTGCGGGGACGGATAACAACGCTGGCATCACTCAGGCGCATGGCGGGTCCGTCCGGCAAACAGCAAATACAGCGCCACCGACATCCAGAGCAGTGCACCGACCAGGTATTTGGTGGTGGGCGCGGGTGCGGTCATGGACGACCAGTACGCTTCGATAAAGGCGGCAATCAGCAGAAACAACATGACCCCGCAAATCAGCAGTACGCTTTTGCGCGCCGCCAATCGCAAGGCTTCGACGCGAGGCAGACGACCCGGTGCGATCAGCGCCCAACCCAGTTGCAGGCCTGCGGCCCCGGCCAGGGCGATGGCGGTGAGTTCGAAAGCGCCATGACCGATCACGAATGACCAGAAGGTTTGCCCATAGCCGATCTGCGTGAGATGCCCGGCTACCGCGCCAATCATCAAGCCGTTGTAAACCAGGAAAAACGCGCTGCCCAAGCCAAACAGCACACCACTGGCGAAGGTCTGAAAGGCAATGCCGATGTTGTGCATGATGTAGTAACCGAACATGACCCAGTCTTCGCTGGCGGCTCGTTCCGCTGAACGACCCAAGTGACCGCCATCGGGGTCGTACATGCTTTGCATCTGACTGACCTGCTCGACCGGAATCAGGTTGTAGACCAGGTCCGGGAACAGGTAAACCAACAGCGCGAAGCCGATCAGGCTGCCAAAGAAAAGCAGGCTGGCCGCCAGGACAAAGCGCCATTGCGCGCGCACCAGACGGGGGAAGTCCGCCAGAATGAACGCCAGTGCATTGGCGCCGAGTTGGCTGCGATGTCGATAAAGCTGTTGATGACCACGCAGGACTTGTTGCTGCAGCGAGTCGATCAGGAAACTGCTGTAGCCGCGTTCCTGAGCCAAGGCGAGTTGGCAGCAAAGGCGCCGGTAATCGCCCGGAAAACTACCGGTTCGTGACGTTTTTCTACCCCGTTCCAAGGCATCAAGCGTCAGCGAAAATCGCTCCCATTCGGCTTTGTGCCGGCTCTCGAAAAGACTTTGCTTCATGCGGGGCCCAACAAGCCGCGGGCGATTGCGTTGAGCTCGACCACGGACCCTGACGCGGGAAGGTGTAACGGCTGCGCCAGGATGGACGCGAGTTCATTGATCCGCGCCTCGGAAAGCTCACGTTGGCGTTCGGCAAATCCAAGAATGGCGCGTTGCTCGACCAACGTCAGTGGCACGGCGGGTCGACGAGGTTCGACGTCGGGCAGTTGTGGTCGAGTGAGGGGGTGTTCGCGGTAAATCACAAGGGAGCCGGCGGCGAGATCACCGAGGCGTTTGAAGGTGGGGTGTTGCAGGCAACTGATGGCGCCGAGGAAGTACCCGAACGGCAGCATATCGACGAATCGCAGCAGGTTGCGCAGCAAGGATGCGGACCAGCCGATGGGTGTGCCATCGTCTTGGACTACCCGCAGGCCCATGCATTGCTTGCCCGGTGAACGGCCTTGATTGAGTACTTCAAACAGGACCATGTACCACCAACTCACGATAAAAAGCAGGATGGAACCCAGCCCGGCGCCCAGCTTTCCCAGGAATGCCAACACGATAAACAGCAAGCCCAGAATCAGCCCGCGCAGCGCCAGATCGATGGAGAACGCCACCGCTCGCACCATTAGCCCGGCCGGACGCAAGGGCAAGTCGATGCCTTCCGGCGTTTCGACCTGGTGCCGCGTATCCAGTGGCGGGGACAGCGTCGCTTTCCTTGGCAGTGCTGTGGTCTCGAGCATGGGCAACCTTGGTGTGGCCTGTTCGGGATTCGATGTGCGTCCGATGCTAGCAGTCTCTCGGGGGGGAACGACATCACTATGTAACGCGCCGTAAGTAACGCGAGATGACTGAATCACAAGAATGCTGGCCGGGGCGGGAGGTGAACGCCTAGACTTTGCCGATCTTCAGTTCAGGAATAGCCCGTGACCTCCATCTTCTGGTACGACTATGAAACCACTGGCATCAACCCTCGCTGCGACCGTCCGCTGCAAGTTGCGGGTATTCGTACCGACTTCGATTTGAATGAGATTGACGAGCCGGTCAATCTTTACTGCCAACCCAGCGAAGACATCCTGCCCCATCCTGCGGCCTGTGCAATCACAGGCATCACACCGGGCTGCCTGGCCGAAAAGGGGTTGAGCGAGGCCGATTTCATGACCCGCGTGCATGCCCAACTGGCAGCGCCGGGCACCTGTGGCGCCGGGTACAACACCTTGCGTTTCGACGATGAGATGACCCGCTACAGCTTGTACCGAAATTTTTTTGACCCTTATGCGCGCGAGTGGCAGAGCGGTAACAGTCGCTGGGACCTGATCGATGTCGTGCGCGCCGCCTATGCCTTGCGTCCGGATGGCCTGGAATGGCCGACGGACGAAGAGGGGCGGGTGACGCTCAAGCTTGAACGCCTGAGCGCCGCCAATGGCATTGACCATGGCCATGCCCACGAAGCGCTGTCGGACGTTCGGGCCACCATCGCTCTGGCTCGCCTGATAAGGGAAAAGCAGCCGAAGCTCTATGACTGGTTGTTCCAGTTGCGCAGCAAGCAGAAAGTGATGGATCAGATCCGGCTGTTGCAGCCGATGGTGCACATTTCGGGTCGCTTTTCGGCGGCGCGTCATTATGTCGGGGTGGTGTTGCCGCTGGCCTGGCACCCGCGCAACAAAAACGCCTTGATTGTCTGCGATTTGCACCTGGACCCTGAGGGTCTGCTCGACCTGGACGCCGAGTCTTTGCGCCAGCGGCTGTACACCCGACGAGATGACCTGCTCGACGGCGAGTTGCCGGTGCCTCTCAAGCTTATTCACATCAATAAATGTCCGGTGGTTGCACCGTTGGCGGTTCTGCGTGAACAAGATCAGCAACGGCTTGGGCTGGATATGGCGCTTTATCAGGCACGTGCGCTGCGGCTAAGTGACGCACAAAATGTTTGGAAAGATAAAGTTCAGGCCATCTATGCCCGCGAGGACTTCGCCCAGAGCGAGGATCCTGAGCAACAGTTATACGATGGTTTTATCGGTGATCGGGATCGTCGTCTATGTGAGCAAGTCCGGGTGGCAGACCCGGCGCAATTAGCACAACAACAGTGGCCGTTCGATGATGAACGCTTGCCTGAATTATTGTTTCGATATCGCGCCCGTAACTTCCCCGATACCTTGAGTAGCCCAGAGCAGGAACGTTGGCAATTATTCTGTCAGCAACGTTTGTCGGCACCCGAGTGGGGAGCGCCGAATACGCTGGATTCTTTTGCAGAAGCCGCAGCCCAATTGACGCTTACTGCAACATCTTCCCAGCGAGCGGTGCTTGATGAATGGCAGAAATATGTCCAGGCATTACGCGTTCGTTTGAATCTTTGAAAACGAACATGCCCGGGCTTGAATGCCAGGCATAAAAAAACGCCAGCGTCAGCTGGCGTTCTTTTCTATCGCAGATCAGTCCGCGACAGCCCTGGGGCTTAGCCCAGCAGAGTTGCCCAACCTTCAACCACGTCACCGCCCCACTTGGCTTTCCACTCTTTCAGAGTCTTGTGGTTGCCACCTTTGGTTTCGATGACTTCGCCGTTGTGCGGGTTTTTGTATTGTTTAACTTTGCGAGCGCGCTTGGTGCCAGTAGTTTTTACTGCGCCGCCACGTGGTGCTTTGGTTTTGGACTCTGGGTCCAGCAGCGCAATGATATCGCGCAGGGACTTGGAGTATTCGCCCATCAAGGTGCGCAGTTTGCCTTCGAATTCCAGCTCGGTTTGCAGTTTGTCGTCTTGGGACAGGTTCTTCAAACGGGCTTGCAGCTCTTTGATAGCTTCTTCGGTGGCGCGATATTCGTTGATCAAGGACATGGTGACTACCTTATGTTGGGCGCTGGATAGCAGGTGACAGTGGCCAATAATAGTCAGGGTGTTTCATCAAGTAAACATTTAACCGTCGTTTTATTTAATTCACTTACGGCGAACAGGGCATTAACCCCGTTCGCAGTTAATTATTAGTGAATCGTGCTTAACGAATATTCACAATTGACTCTTGAATCACCGCCACAAGAGCACCATCGCGCGGGTCGGCTATGTGAACGGAGCCTCTTTTAGCTGCCGCGCGCAAGGCAAGGCATCATCAATACTGCAGTTTTGCTGCGTAATCGCTAGAATGGCGGCCTTTGCGAAGTTCTGGAGTTTCCCCCTCATGCGCACTTTTCGGCTGGTGATTGCTTGCCCGGACCGCGTCGGCATCGTTGCTAAAGTCAGTAACTTTCTGGCGTCACATAACGGCTGGATCACTGAAGCGAGCCATCACTCGGACAATCTCAGTGGCTGGTTCTTCATGCGTCACGAAATTCGTGCCGACTCGCTGCCCTTCGGTATCGAAGCCTTTCGCGAAGCGTTTGCGCCGATTGCCGAAGAGTTCTCGATGAACTGGCGCGTTACCGATACCGCGCAGAAGAAGCGCGTTGTCTTGATGGCCAGCCGTGAATCCCACTGCCTGGCCGACTTGCTGCACCGCTGGCACAGTGATGAACTGGACTGCGAAATCTCCTGCGTGATTTCCAATCACGACGACTTGCGCAGCATGGTCGAGTGGCACGGTATTCCTTACTACCACGTACCGGTCAATCCGCAGGATAAGGAACCGGCATTCGCCGAGGTCTCGCGCCTGGTCAAACAGCACGATGCTGAAGTGGTGGTACTTGCCCGTTACATGCAAATCCTGCCGCCGGAGTTGTGCAGCGAGTACGCGCACAAGGTCATTAACATTCACCACAGCTTCCTGCCGTCGTTCGTCGGGGCCAAACCGTATCACCAGGCGTCCATGCGCGGCGTGAAGTTGATTGGCGCTACCTGTCATTATGTGACCGAAGAGCTGGACGCCGGTCCTATCATCGAACAGGACGTGGTTCGCGTCAGCCACAGCGACAGCATTGAAGACATGGTGCGTTTCGGGCGTGATGTCGAGAAGATGGTGTTGGCCCGTGGCCTGCGTTATCACTTGGAAGACCGCGTGTTGGTTCACGGTAACAAGACTGTGGTGTTCTGACAGCTACCCGATACCGGTTGAAATTCAAAGGGCCTGGGCGTTCAATCGCTTCAGGCCCTTTGCCGTTTCTGACTTGAGGATTTGTTGATGGCCGATCCACTTGATAAAGCAACTTCCAAAGCGCCCGCTACGTTGGGGGAGGGGTGCTTGAGTCGTTATGATCCTGAAGAGTTGAGCGCGGAGGATGGTACGGAGTTTCCTGGGGCGGCGCAGTTGTGGGACGCGTTGCATCCGAAGCCTGAGCGGTTGCCTGAGGGGGATGCCTGATAGTCGATCATGTACCCGGATCAACTGTAGGGTTGGCTTGCTAGCGATGGCGTCCTGGCAGTCGACCCTTTTCTTCGGATGTATCCGGATCAAACTGTGGGAGCTGGCTTGCCGGCGATGGCGGCCTGATTGGCGGTGAGGCTCTTGCTGGTGTACATATCCATTCCTGCGGTCACGGCTTCTATTGGTTTCGCCCTTACGGCGAGTCACTTGGAAGAGCGCCAAGTAACCAAACG